>CAZVPJ010000057.1:0-10167 GCA_964629035.1 uncultured Thiotrichales bacterium
ATTTCTTGCTATTACACGAGAAATGATTAGAACAATCCATGTAGATACTGACCAAGCTACCATCCAAATACGCGAGTACTCTTCACTTGATTTAGTGAGCACTGACACACCAAGCATTAATAACACTACCGCCATCCAAGCAAAGCTTAGGGTTCTTATTTCCTCAAATAAAGACGCGCCACGCCACGCTTGGTACAAAGAAAAATAAGGAAAAATTAGAAACACCGATATGGATGCCAATCCTATTGCAATAATATAATAATTAGAAATTGGTGATTGATCTGGGTAAACAAAAAATACAAGAAACCCGCAGATAGCTACTATTACCCAATCAAATCCACGATGCATAAGATTTATTAAGTTTGAATTTTGCTTTAAAATACCTTTATGCATATTCTTCCATTCACACTCTATAATTAAGAACTTTCAATAAATCTCTTAACCCTTCTAATAATATTTAAACGCTTTTCCGAGCCATCGTAGTCAAATATATCCTTACAAAAAATATTGTTGAAGTTTGACAAGCAGTGCATTAGCTCTTCATTTTCATATATGACTTTTATTGAGTGGTGTTTTTTAAATAACCTAGCACTTTCCATCTGATGATTGTTTCTGTGCTCATGTAGATCATATTTTCGCGGCATAGCTACCAAAGGGGCATTGAATTTAGCACATGTGATAACTGTACCCATTCCAAGATGAGAAACAACCACATCCGCATTGGAAACGTATTGCTCATACTCATCGATAGTGAGTCTCTTCTTCCATGCTATGTTCTTAGGTATATATTGTGAATCTCCGACCTGGCCAAATATATCACTATAATTCTTTTCACCAGCCCACAGGTCTACTGCTTTAACTAGCCTATCAAACGGAACTTGCGTACCTACCGTTAAAAATATCAAAGTATACTACCAACATACTCAATACTACCTTTATCGCTTAAATGCTCCCACTGTGTAAGCATTAAATCACAACTACACCTTGCCAACCTAGCTGACAACGAAAGCCTGGCAGTATTTGCAATACTATCTACCCATACTGTTCTTGCACCTAAAATTTTAGAAAAAATTAACGGGAAAACTCCAACAGCTGCACCTGTTGTAATTACAATATCTGGCTTTTCTTTAAGCACCAACACGAATGACTCAAATATAAGTAATAATAAATTCAATGGTTCACGCATATTTGCATCAGTAAGTACGTTAAACTTTGCACCATTTACTTGGCTACGATAATTTTCTTCTACACTGGCATAAACAACATCATGACCATCAAAAGAACTCTCTAAACATAATAATTGAACCCAATGACCGCCTCCCGACGCCACAGCTAAGATTTTTTTTCTAGTCATTAGAATATAATAATGTGACGTATTTATTTTTCATCAAGCTCATTAATAATTTTTAAATATTCACTAGCAAGATATTTTCTATCAAATTGATACAGATACTCATTGTTAAGTTTCATTTTAGAATTCTGTGTTAAAATTCTTTTTATCACGCCCTTAATCCTTGCGACATCTTTACCATAGTGTTGCCCAGCACCTGACATCTTAAGCATCTTTATTATTTGTCTGTTATCACTTCCAACACTTATCACTTCAGTTCCAGAAGATATATATTCAAAAATCTTACCTGTGATTATTCCATTTGATAATTTATAACTATTTTCCCAATTTACAAACAATAATGCATCCGAATCTCTTTGGATCTCAAGCGACTTTTTTCTACTTACACGACCCATGAACTTAATAATTCCACTTGCATTTAAACACTTATAATTAGATACATCAAAATCATAAATGTCACCATAAAGGAGCACATTAATTTTTTTGGTAAGAACTTGCTCTTCACTAATTAATTGCTCAAGAGCTGAAAAAAACACACCAGGATCTTGGTTTTTTGCTCGCAAAGAGCCCGTATAGACAATTCTTCTTACACTTTTGTTATCAAATGAATAATAATTATCTAGAGATAAGAAATCCTCACTATCAAAACCATTCGTAATCACATGTGTCTTTTTGTTTAACAGTATATTTAAGTAATCAGCCAAGTCTTGCGAAACGGTAACTACATTATCGACATTTTTTAGATACCTTTTCTCTTTTTTTTCTTGCAACAGCGCAACCACCCCTTTACCTCCTAACCTTGGGTTACCGGTCCATAGATCACGATAGTCGGCTATCCACTGTAAAGAAGGAAAAGTTCCTTTCAATTTTGACGCCACTACATGAACAGAATATGGTGGAAAAGTGCTAACCATGACATCTATATTCTTCTGCTTGATTAACTTCTTACCTTCTTCAACTGCACCATTAATCCAATAATGTCTTAAATCTAAATAATTAGCCAAGTACTTTCTTCTAAATTTTATCGCCAACTCTATAATATAGTTTGATTTATTATTCTTAATATTTGAACTAAAACTTCTAGTAATTTTATTTTTAGATAAAATTGTATTTGCGAGTATTCCACTATAGGGCACTTCAATTACTTTAGCATTAATATGATTATTTCTAGTTAAGTCTAAGTTGCCATCAAATGGATACTTTTTTGTAGTTAATACATACACATCATGACCGCATAGCGACCAATACTTTGCCCAACTATATGGCCTGAGAGCACCTATCGTGTTTAAAGGGGGGTAATAATGGGTGATAATTAATATCTTCATTAATAGCGATTATATTCCACAGGCCTAAGTTACAAATATAAAAATAGAAGTTGCTTTCTATAAATATTTATCACTGGATGAATTATTGAAAACAAAATAATTAGCTTAAGAAAATATTTATTTTTTCAGCCTATAGCAATCTATCAACTAGCTTTCTATACTTACCCTCATTACTAGCTGCGCATAATTGCAAAGCTGCCAGATCTACACTTGCTTTAATTTGATTGATATTATTCATAGTAATTGACTGTACAGCATGCGCATAATCCTTAGCGCTAAACCCATTCGCCACTGTTCCTAATTTATACGTCTCAACTATTTTTTTCATTTCTGGAGATGGGCTTACTACAATTGGTAAGCGAGCTTGAACAAATTCAAATAATTTATTTGGAAGTGCATGTAATAAATTATAGTTTGATGGGTATAGACAACATATTCCAATATCAAATTTAGATATTTCATGAATGATTTTATTAAATTCTACTGGCTCATGAAATAATATAGGTTTACCTTTAGCAAGAGCTTTCAATTTTTTTATGTAATCATCTGAGCCAAAAAGCATTAAATGTAATTCGTATTCATCGGGAAGATAATTCATCATTTCTATCATTTGCTCTAATTTTCTTGATGGATTTGCTCCCCCATGATGAATTAGTCTTTTAATTTTAATTGCAGTTTTCTTTGGGTGAAGGTTTACATATTCAGGTGCATTAGTAATTACATTAAATTCTAACCCTGTCTCATTTTCATACCTCATTGAAATACTTTCACAAACACTTACACCTATCGTTGCCTCTTTTATAAATTTTCTACATAAGTAAGCCTTGTACCCTTTAAAAAATATCCTTACTTTAAGTTGATCTTCAAATTGTGCAGGATAATATTCATGTAAATCACTAATTATTGGTTTTTCATTTGCCAGATCTAAACAAACAGGCAAAGTGTTCACCTCATTAGCAATTATCAGATCAAATTCTGTTTCCTTAACTAGAGATTTAAGGTGTATTACATCACTCTGCATCCAATAGTATGTGTCATATAGTCGCAATAATAGCAAACAAGCCTTTAGTGCCTTTTGTGGCAATGAACTATTTCGTCTATTAGGAATCTTAATAAAATCTACACCATCGACTCTCGGGTCTGTATAGGCTGCAACACTAATTTTATGATCATCATTTAGTGCTGCCACTTGCCTGAGAATGCGTGGATCACGGTGTGCCTCAGAAAATACCACAATTAATATATTACCCAACTCAATAACCTTTATAATTTAGTTCGTGATACTACTTTTAATAATAATCAACAATGCTAATAACTTATAAATAAAATAATAAATTATCGAAAAGCTCTTATAAAATTAATTAACCAATATCTCATAATGACTTTTCATCTCTTCACTATAAAACGACGAATTATGCCAAAGTAGAGTAAATCTACCTCCATATAAAATGCTGTTTTCTTTTATTTTTTTCATATATTCCAGAGTATTATCTGAAAAATTCATATTCATATATTTCGGACTATACACAGATGCCTCCATGATAATCAGTGGTCTTTGTCGTATATTTAGAACTCTTTGATTTTCGATATCAAACATAGGGAATTCATAGCTTGTGCCACAACGAAATCCTACTTGATCTGCATATCCAAGTGTTGTGTCATAAGCTATACCAGCAGCCTCAAGACAACGAGCAGTATTTGATGGTGACCATCGAAGATAGTGTTGCCGAGAGCCAATTTCATCCTGCTTAATACATTCATCTTCCATAACTTGGCGTAACTTGTCTGCTTCTTTTTTCATATTATCTGGACATTTATATGTACTATAACCAGCATGCAAGCCAATCTCATGACCCCTATCATAAATTCTGCGCATTAACTGACGAATTCTAAACTCATCAATACTGTAATGTGCACCAAATGTTTTGTTTGAATTATCAACAAGAAAATAAAATGCCATCTTATTTCCAGCTTTTTCATTAACATCCATCATCCAATCAAAAGTATTATTTGGTTCAGCCGAATAGTCTCCTTGGCAAGTACGCCAATAATTATCCCAGGTTCGATAAAATTCACCAACACTCCTATGCCTAGCTACGGAAGCGCCTAACTTTTTTATAAATTTTCTATGATTAGATGCATAAGCTTCATATGCTTTATCAACATCACAAGTAACAAAAACACTATCCTTTTGACTTGGGTTCTCTGAAATATTCCAAGTTCTGATAATTAATTTTTTAAAAATCGAAGCAATAATATCTACTGTCGGTAATTCACAATTTATGAAAGTATTTAAAATTGATGACTGAGATGTAATGCGATCATGAATATCTTTATCAACAGCATTGAGTTCATCAGCTCCAGACAATAGGCAATACATCAACCCGAATAGATCTAGATCTATCTGAAAAGTATTATTAAAATTAATTGACTCTATAAAAGATTCAGGGTCATTTAGAAGACTTCTAATCTTATCAATATGTTGATGCTCTGAAGAAAAGTATTTCTTAAGTACACTTCTAGTAGCTTTTTGATTCGTACAGAGTTGAATCATCAACGAAGCATCCATTACAATACTGATAGTATTTTGCAAACAGATCAGATAGTTATGACTCGAATCACTCTTAATAACTACATGTTTTACATCTAGTTCTAAAATTTCGTCAAATAAAACATTAAAAAGCCATACAGACTCTAAATATATTTTTTCATCAACAGTTATCGAGATCATTTATAAATATTGCTCAATCGAGCCAAGGATAGGTTGCCATGTGTTTTTGTATGTATGGTTAGTACCCTTAGGATGATCATATTTAAAATTATCAGGCACTCCGGCTATATCATAAGATTCTAAAAATGATATTGGCTTGACTTCATATTGATGCAAAAACTCGAAGTCTATTACAATCAGTTTGTCATCTGGAGTAATTATGATATTACCAGGATAGAATCCTACTATTGCATAACCGTTATCGTAAAAGCTTTTTATAGCATCAATAATATCCTGTCCTTTAGATTTAATCTTTTGCATCGCCTCTTCATGTGAAAGATCATTCAAAATATTTTCATAGTAAAGAGTAATGATATAATTATCGCTGCTATCGATATATTGAGGAACAAACTTAATTTTATCTTTAAGATCTCTTGATACTAAAATTTCACGATTTAAATATCTATCATTTCCAAGCTTGAAAGTTTTCTTTACACAAATTTTACCATTATATTTAATTTTTTCTGTTTTAGAACGAGTGTTATTTGATGCAAATGTGTCTATAACATTGAAGTCATTTGAAAAAAAGAATTGTCTCTTTTTCAAATCTCGCAAAATCGTTGCATAATCACCAGGTACAACTTGCTTTATATAATTTACTGCTTCCGCATAATCATCAGAAGAATGAATGAAATTTGCATTTTTTGTATATATAACTTGATCATTTATAAAACGCCTAACTTCATGTTTCACCAAAACATTTAAATTTTTAACAAACGGATATTTGGCATTGGAGCCCCACTTTGGAACATAATCAAAACATACAATGATGTATACAGGGTCTCCACCACCACTTGGGTATGGCCCTCTATGCCACTTACCACCCCGAACATAATTTCTTGCTATCTTCTTTTCTGCTTCGGTTAATTTTTTAGAAAATATAATCTCTAATTTGTATTTCACCTGTAGCAAATGATGTATGGCCTCCATATATCCATTTTTTATAGCCCATTGCCTAATTATAAATACTATCAGGTCACCTTTTTTTTCATCAATTTCTACTTGTATATCCTTAATTAAATCTTTAATCCAATTATCGTAATTAGCCAATATCCTAAATGTGTCAATTTCTGGCACCCACCCATTATCATGCAAAACTTGAAATAGATTTATGTAATCAATTTTTTCTGATAGATATAAATTTGCACCTGGGATATTTTCTAAAACCTGTGAATAGTTATGATCTGATTTCTTAGTATAGTCAAAATTTATATTTTCCAATCCCGAAGACGAGCCTTTATGAAATACAGCATGATACGCAAGACTAAAAAAATGTCTTTTATTATCAGGAGCATAAAACTTTGAATTGATCAATATACGATTATCGAGAATTTTTTTAGCAAGTATTGGAGGATAATATGGTACGTTCTTATAGCTGCTTCCATTTACGCCGGTTACAGTGTAAATATCACATGGCTGAGCATAAGGAATGTACGATAATAGCAAATCTAGTTGTAGCAAATCATTATCTGCGACAAGTATATCAATGTCCTCGCCAGGCTTAATCTCAGGAAGATCATCAAACCACCTTAAAACTACATAATTAATATTTCTTCTATTCAGTTCATAAAAAAAACTCTCAACTGTATATTTTCTTTTTAAATATCTTCTATTAGTAGGCGTCTTTTTATTTATCAACCATTCGAACTTATAAACTAGAAATATAGGAAAATATTTTAGAATTATTTTTGCAAGTAAGTTTATTACTCTTTGAGGTAATTTAAGCAATCTATACCAAGTAGCTAGAAATAGATTTATCAAGCGCCATATCTTTCTGCGGATATAGCTAAAGTATCTATTCATTAATCAACCCAACCAAGAACTCTACCTAACTTTCCTCGAATTTGATGCAGATGCATTTCTTTTAAAATTGGCATTGCCAAATCTGCAACTTTATCTACCTCATTTACTAAATACCATCCAGCCAACGTTATTCTAATCCTTGTTGATTTTGAAATAATTCGAGTCATACCTAATAAAACCTCATGTTCGTGACCATTGACTGTAATACTCAAGTAGTCAATGGCATTATGGCCATATTGTTTAAGCACATCTTCTACACGTCGTGTTTTGACAATCTCATAGGTAATATTTTCTCTGCCAAGTAACTCTAGTGTGCTTACACTAAGTGAGTGTGCGGTTGCTTTTGTTTTATAAAATTTTTGATCGCCATTTATACTACCGGCAGCATATGGCAACAAAATGACATTATTAAGGTTATTTTCCTCTATATTTAACTTCAATATTTCAAAATTCTGTTTGTCAGCCTCAAACGCAAAAACAATCCCTTTGCTACCTATCAATTGCGCCGCCTTCAATGTTCCGTAACCCATATAAGCACCGATATCTACAAACACATCACCCAACTTTGGCTTGAAAATATGAATAAGTCTTTCTCTTTCATCATACTCTAAATCAAAATCATTCAATGGATCTCTTAGAGGATTATATTTAAGAGGAATATGCCCCGATGCTCCAGGTATATTCCTTGGAAACTTATATCGACTAACAATTTCAATGAGTATGGCTAAATCGTCTTTTTCGAAATCAACTAACTCTTTACTAAAAATTTTAAAAATTAGCACCTGTTTTTGATTTGGCTTTAACCCAATGAACTTAGTCCCACAGCTTAATTTAACCCAGTTATATTTTTCTACTTCGCCCCTCTCTATAACTTCTAATAATTTAATTTCATTGATTAATAATCTATGTTTTTTCTTTATAATTATCTTGATAATAAAAAATGGCACTATTTTTTTTGCAAGCCTTTTAAATCTTTTTACCATTTTAATTTCGCTTGTCATATATTTCGCTCGCTGTATAAATATGTATTGCATTATAAATTACAGCCACAATCGTTAAACAAACTGCTAACAACAGTAATATGTGGTTTTCATTGCCAAAATATGCAAAACATGCGATTGGGAAAATATAAGTTAAATGGTATACCCATGATTTACCAATTTTTAATAATCTAGCCCCAGAGAGCCTAAAAGTGATCAAAAGTCTATGAGAGTAAATAAAAAATCCAAGTATAGATAACATGTATAGTGTAATTTCAATCTTAAAATAAAGCCCTCCCAGGACAATAACTATTGCCCTAAGAAAGAAGTTAATGAAATTTAATTGCAAATGTAGTTCTTGTCGCTCATATACAATAAAAATTGTTGTAAAGACCGATGTAAGAAACCAAACATAAGTCCAAGGGACTAGAATTTGTGCATAAACACCTGCTTCTTTCCAATCATCTCCAAAAACAAATGCAAATAACTCTGGACCAGAAATTAATATAAGAACAAATGGTGCCAATGCTAGCCCACTGATTTCTCTTGTGATGGATTCAACCAACTCACCATTTAGCTTGTTTTTTTGTTCGGCAATTTTCTGGAAAAATACTTGTGATATCGACTTAGAGATGAGATTTACCGGTAACTGGAAAACCCTAAATCCCAATGCATAAAGGCCAACATAATATGGACTATAAAATATGCCAAACAACAATATAGGCAACCTCCAGGAGCCAACACCCAATAAACTTGAAAAAGTGTTATAAATTGGAAATTTCTTATACCGTCTAAGAACCCCAAAAACTCTATACCTGCTAATCCCTTTAAAAATAGATGTATGGTTCGTTGGATTCTTGATTACATTTACAACTATACCCGTCAAACTCCCAAACAGTTGCCCTATAATCAGAATAAAGCTAGTAGAAATTCCTACAGAGGCAAATCCTATTTTTGAGGTTGCAGAAAAAAAAGCAGTAATTACTTTACTTGTGGATATTCGGGAATACCTTTTATTCCTTATATTCCAATTAATTACAATAGTATACAAACCACTAACAATTATTCCAACTGGAACCAGCCATATATAATTACTGTAGGGTATTGTATTAAAGTATTTTGCAAGAATACTATAAGTTATAACCAGCAATAAAACAGCAAAGGATATTATTGTAAGTAAACTGACACATAGCAATACTATATTTGCTGCCGTTCTATCAGACTTTGGCAATGGAATCGCCATTTCATATTTGCCACAAGCTATAATTGTAAAAATAGCGATAATTGCAATATAAATAGCTGCTTCGCCGAAAGCTTCAGGGCTAAATAATCTCGTAATAATTGGTAGACTGAAAACAACAATAAGCTGAGACAAAAATGTCCCTGTCATTAATTTAAAAACATTGTTTTTAAAGTCCAGACCAGTTGCTTTCTCTATTGGCGACTCAAACCTCATATTATAATTTACTATATATTAGTATTTTATATAGTAATGCATTGTGGAATTCATAGCTTTTTTCAACAAACTTATCATCAATATAGATACATAGCAGGAATTAGAAATTGCCTATTATTAATAGAAAAAGTAATTGCAGAATCATATTAGATATCAACTACCAAACAGTCCATGTAAAGTACTTCTTATTGAATGCGAATTATAAATTCGTAACTCAGATCTATAAGAATTCAAAAAGTTAAATGGATACAACTAAGCTACATAAAGAATTTTTAAGCTGATAGTGTTGACCTGTATGCGGGCATACTGCGATAGCATTGCCATCTAGAGGCAAATCTAACTGCTCACCATATCTGCTCATCCATCCAATCTGCTTTGCTGGAACACCTACCATTAAAGCATAAGGCTTAACGTTACGATTAATTACTGCACCTGCCGCAACAAATGCATATTCCCCCAACTCAACACCACATATAATAGTG
>CAZVPJ010000058.1:0-6158 GCA_964629035.1 uncultured Thiotrichales bacterium
ATTAGGACACACACGCTTTCCAAGCGAGCACATTCGACCACTCTGTCATCTCTCCGGAATTGTCGGGTTCTCACCCCTATATTTTTTTCGTTCGGGATTACAAAATACTTCCTTGTATTTTGCCCTTCGGGCCTTCGCGTTGCGAAGTTCAAAATCATTCCCGATGATTTTGTCGAACCCTCGGTGCCGTATTAGGACACACACGCTTTCCAAGCGAGCACATTCGACCACTCTGTCATCTCTCCACTTAAAGCATGCTGAATATTAGCAGATCATTAAAACAATAGTGCGAGAACTTTAAACAAGTTTGTAATTAAGAGCGAGTATCTTTATCGCCACTGGAATTGTAGATATGAGATGGAAACTGAGCAACTTTATCACCTGCTTCAGATATTTTTGCGACACCCTGCTTTTCCACTTCATCAATACGAATTATGGAATGCATAGGCACAAAAAACCGCTTTACATGGTCAAATTCTGTCTTAAGTTTTTCTTCACCAGGATCAACCACTACACTACTGTGTTCATCAAATTTGAGTTCTTCTATCGTTATAAAACCATGTAAATCAGATTGATAAACTTTACTAGCGTACATTTCATAAACATTGCCCTGATTATAAAAGCTAACTTTAAATATATTTTTTGATGCCATAATTCAATGATTACATGAACAACTTATATTTTAAACATTTTCTTTGCGTCAAATTCTTCCACTATTTGATGACCTTTATAGCCACGTGGGTTACATACTACACGCACACCATGCTTGGTATAATCACTCGCATGATGAATATGGCCATGTGCCCATAGATCGATTTGATTATCTTTAAGTATAGGCTCCATCTGATTACAGTATGCAAATTTCAAATAGTCATCCGGATCGCCCGACCAACTCTTTTTAGTTGGTGCATGGTGTGTAACCACTACAGTTGGACCATCATGATTTTTAGCTAATTCCCTAGCCAACCATTTCTTACAATTGTGATTGATTTGAATAAGTTGACTTGGAGTAATTGTAGAGTTATCCACAGTAACATAACGAAAATCATTCATGATGCTTTGTAGATCAGCCATCATTTCCTCATCATCACACTCATTGAAATCGGTCCACATCGTGCAACCTAAAAAACGAATCCCGTTAATCACTACACTCTTCTTTTCTAAATATCTAACATTGCTACCTTTGCTCATTTCTATAAGTTCACGTTGCAACTCATTGATATCATAGCCCCAGTATTCATGATTTCCGGCCACATAGACCACTGGCTTATCTAGTGTCTGTAGCCATTCCAAACCTTCCAGACCCACACCAATATCACCTGCCGCAATTAGCACATCACAGTCTTGATCAGGAAAATCAAAACCGCCAAACTCTAAATGGACATCGGAAATTATTTGTATTTTCATCTGCGCTGAGAAGTATTGAGGAATAATTACGGTGGTTAGTTAATTTTCTTGTTAAATACCACTATACGACCACATATGGTAGACATAATCCAAGTATTAATAAATCGAGTTTGATACTAAGTGCTTGAATGAACAGACCAATTGCAGATTCATGATGACTACCAGATATAAAATAACTGGCTTAAATAACGAAAAACGCCACACATAAGTGTGGCGTTTTGTCTTAATGCAATTAGATTAATGAATAATCTAATAACTTTACTCGCTACTTAGAACTTAAGACCAAGTGCTCGAATGGTTTCTACAGTAACGAAGTTAGTACCGTATGGAAGACCTTTCTTCTTCGCGTAGCACTGTGCACCGCGGAAAGTACATGGACCCATTACACCATCAACATTACACGCATAGCAGCCGTTTTTCTTAAGCGCGCTTTGCAAAGTCGTTACGTTACCAGTAGTCATGTTGACTTGACACAAAACAGGCACCCAAGTTAGTTGCTCGCCACGTACTTGCTCTGTTCGCGTAACAGTTCCATATTCTTCAGGAATTGCAATACGCTTTTCTTGTGCAGCCGTTACAAGTTCTGTGACTTCAACTGTCTTGTATACAGCTGGAGAGGTAACCGTCTTGGTGCCTGCTGGGCTGACTAGAACCGTTCTGGTAACTGTTTTGTACTGAGCAGGAACTTCAACAAGACACATTAACTCACCCGTATCCGTAACACGTGAACCAACAATTTTCTGGTTACCGAAACGATCCACTATTGCAGCAGCACTAGAACCACCTGCAGCACCAGTACCCGCACCTGCAGCCATCGTGCCCGCGCCTTTCTTCCACATTGTAGTCGCTTCAGAAATCTGGATTCTTTCAGTTTTAGTGCCATATTTAGCAGGAACCGAAACAAGCTTGGTAGTTTCTGGCTTAACTAAAACACGCTTGGTAACGGTCTTATATGTAGCAGGAACAATTTCAACTCTTTCAGAGGCTTCTTTCTTAATAACTTTTTCAGTGATCGTACGTGACTCACCTGGAATCAACATGCGTGCATAACACTCACCTGGACGCGCATTGGGTGGATATAAGTCACCTGAAGCTGAAGACATCGCTGGTGCAGGTGCAGAAGCTGGCATGCTATCCCCGCCTTCCATAGCCATTTTCTTCTGTCTTTCGTATTCAGCCATATTGGCTTCACGCTCAGCTGCCATTTCTGCAGCGATCTTTTCTTCTTCTGTCATTTCCGCAGCTGGAGCTTCAGCTGTAGCGGTGGTTTGACTCGTTTGACAAGCCGCCAATATCATTGCTGTAAGAAATGCAGCAAATAGCAAACTAATTCGTTTCATGTGTTTTCTCCCGATGGGTTTATTTCTGACAATATTGTTATTATGAAAATATAACACTTAACTTCGGTGCTTCAAGGCCCGTATTGTAAACCAATGTTTCTAAATATTTAATATATTCAAGTATTGATTTTATCGAGCATTAACCCATTATAATCATGCACTTACGTTATTTTCCTTTAAAGTAACTATAATTATTTCAGTTTTACCCCCCAAAAGAGATGCCTCATGGCCTCGTCATAATTGTTTTTTTGCGCTATTTAGTAATTCAGCTAGGTTCAAATAACGTGTTTTTAGCTCAATAACGCTGGCTTTACGTAGATCTATATTTGAAAACCCATTGTGGCAATACTCTTCTACTGAATGCGCGGACTGCGATATATCCAAATAATTATACGATCCAGCTGAGCCTGCAATTTTATGGCAGAACGCTGCAAGTTCAGTTAGAGCAGCCTCTGAATACTCATTACTCTGGAGATTTTTCCACAATGCTTGTAACTCAGACCTCTTTTCTGGAAAGCTATCTAAGTAAGCTTTATTAAGCTTATCAATTTTTCTCTTAGCCTCTGCCGATAAATCAGGCATTTTGTTCATGCACATTGTTAATTGCATTCATTAAGGGTGGCAACTGAATGGGCTTTGATAGAAATTCATTACACCCCGCTTTGATTGCACGTTCTTTATCATGGCTATCAGATGACGCTGTCATTGCAATAATGGGCGCATTAAATTTCTGTTCTCGTAACGCTCTCGCAACCTCCTCTCCATCGCGCCCCGGCAAGTTCATATCTAGCATTACTAAATCAATTTCATTGTTTCCACTATGCCTTAGTGCCTCATTACCATTATTAACAACAATGGTTGAATAGCCTAATTCACTTAAGTAAATCTTTAGCAGTTCTACTAAGTCCAAATCATCTTCCACAATCAGCACTTTCTTTGATGAATCATTTAATAATTCTTGCTTAATGGATCCTATATTTGCGGGCTTAGCTTCTACATAAAGTGTAAAAATACTACCTACACCTATTTCTGAAGCCAGCTCCAATTTGCCATTTAATCTCTGGGCAATTTGTGAACTTATCGCTAAACCCAAACCAGCGCCTTTTTTACTATCATCATAACGTGCATACGCCTGAAAAATATCAGCTTGATATTCAGCAGGTACTCCTGGGCCCGTATCACTTACTGTTACGATAAATACGTTATCTTTCCAGTCAAACTTAATTGTGACTGAACCTTTTTCAGTAAACTTAAAGGCATTACCAATAATATTAATCAGAATTTGTTGAAGTCGCAGAAAATCTGAACTAATCGCCTCAGGCACTGCATGACTCTTAGATAGTTTAAATTCTATATTCGATTCATTCTGTTGACGTCCAAACATTCGTTCAAGATTTTCCTCTAAATCCTTAACAAGAAATGGTGCAATATTGATAAGTAACTTGTCGGCCTCAAATTGTGCATGCTCAAGCACATTGTCAATCAGAGACAATAAATATTGCGTATTACTCTCTATTGATTTGGCATAGTGGTAACGGTCATCTCCGGGCGAATATTCACCTGCTAACAAATTTGAATACCCTAATATTGAGGAAATAGGTGTACGAAACTCATGTGACATGCTCGATATAAATCTTGTTTTAGCACTGTTAGCGACTTCTAGTTGCTCAGTTACTTGCTGAAGTTTTTGGTAAAGGAGCTTTGTTTCATTAGACTCTTGCGTCGCTATTTGTTCGCGTTGGTGTTCTTGCGTCGCTTCAAGCAACATAACGTATCGATACTGATTGATTTTGATGACATTGACACTACTTACACTGTCTTGATTAAATTTTACGATAGGCAATGAGACATAAGCTTCATTCTCCAAGCCCACAAGAAAAGGTAGCGCATCGATACAACTTGCACCTACTTTGAATTTAGGCAACCGATAGTCCGTCAGCTCCCCGTAGTGAGAAATATAATTATTTCCATCATCCACGACTACTACAAGCGGCTTTAATTTTCGCGCAGTTAAGGCATATAAGTTTTCAGCGATATTTTCAATATGTTGAGTCATTAAACTAGCTTCTGACCCAAAGTAATAAATGCCTTTTCGACACCGTCACCCGTTTTTGCACTGGTCTCAAAATAACTCCAACCTTTTTTACAAACTGAATCGATTTCAGCAGCAGAAACTTGCCAGTCACTTTTCAAATCACTTTTATTGAGTAACATGCAAAATGGAATGTCGCCAAACATACTTTGCATATGCTCTTGTAACTTAATAGCTGTTGTTATTGTCTGTGGACGTGTACCGTCAGCGACCAGTAAATATCCTGAAGAACCTCTTAAATAATTATCATCCAATGTTGTAAATGCATCTTTTCCAGCGACATCCCAAACCATAAGTTTCAATATTTTATGGTTATCTAGCTGGAGCTCTTTGGCATCCACCTTCACACCCACCGTACTGAAATATTTTTCTGAGAATATGTTTTTTACAAACCTTGAAGTTAAGCTAGTCTTTCCAACTGAAAAATCTCCAATCATGCAGATTTTTTTGCTAACAACAGTCATTGGTTTTTTTTAAAATGGATATTGATTAGAACTTGAATACTATCTTCAAAATCACCAACACATTATATTGGAATTTATGATAAGCATTAACTATATATACTGAATAAATAAGGACAATACTCAGCAATGAAAACGTGCTGTTTAAAATTAATCTGCAATGGGCTCAAGACGATAACCGTGCTGATAAACAGAAGTTAACTTCCAACCATTTTCTTCATTAAACTCTAATTTACGCCTTAGCCGACTCACGTGTGTATCTACTGTTCGTGTATTAATATCTGGATTTTTTCCCCAAACACGCTCAAGCAAATAGCCACGAGATAGCACTTTTCCAATATTTCGTAATATAAACAATGCCAGTTCATATTCTTTCTGGGTGAGATCAATCTCGGCCCCCTTAGATGATATGGTGCGTTTCTTTAGATCAATCTCGTAGGGTGGAATACTAAGAGAGGTTTCGTCTTCGGTGGGGGGATTATTTCTTCTGTGTACAGCACTTATTCGTGCCAACATTTCCGCTCGTTTAATCGGCTTAGCCATGTAGTCATCAGCACCCGCCTCAAGAGCAGCCACGACATCCTCCTCTTTGTCTCGTTGTGTAATAAACAACACCGGACAACTCCAGTCGAGATTCTCGCGAATCCATTTGAGTACTTCAAAGCCACTCATGTCTGGAACTTCCCAATCAAGCACGATGAGGTCGAAACTTTCCTTGCTTAGTGCGCCCACAATTTGCGCACCAGCACGATAAATATATGGTTGATGCCCTGCATCGGACAACCAGACTTGCATAAGATTTGCTTGATCAAGATCATCTTCGAGCAGTGCAATTCTCATCTTTTAGGCCTTAGGTTC
>CAZVPJ010000058.1:6258-10011 GCA_964629035.1 uncultured Thiotrichales bacterium
ATACCTGAGGTTTCAGGAAATCGAATTTTAGTCACCGACATTTCATCTTGCAAAAACGAAATAACTTTTTTAGCATCTGCACTCATCGCTTCCCATTCAATACCTGCATAAATGTCTTCTGTATTTTCACGGAAAATTACCATGTCAGTCGTTGCACTATTCTGCAATGGAGTAGGTGTGCCAGAAAAATAACGTATGGGTCGCACGCAAGCATATAAATCCAACACTTGTCGTATCGTTACATTTAGAGAGCGCATTCCCTCACCGATGGGTGTAGCTAACGGACCTTTAATAGAAACAATATAATCTTTAATTACATCAAGCGTTTCCTGCGGCAAAAAATGTTCTTTACCATATAAGCGAGATGCTTTTTCACCTGCATAGATTTCCATCCAGCGGACGCGTCGCTTTCCTTCATACGCTAACTTAACCGCTTCCGTTACTACACGACGCATAACAGGCGTTACATCTATACCGATACCATCACCTTCAATAAAAGGAATAATGGGGTTATCCGGAACATTTAGTGATCCATCACTATTAAATTCAATTGCCTGGCCATCGGCAGGAATTTGAACGTGCTCATACGGCTGTGTTGCCATGTGCGGTCCTTTTAGTTTCTAAATAAGGTGAATGCAAATAATGCGATAATTCTAGTTTAATTTTCAAACAATAGTATAGATTATTATCATTCAAGATCGGCTCTTTCCGCTTATTCTTTAATCAACCACTGATGAAATGGGCATAAAAAAACCCGATATGTAGAGAACATACCGGGTTTCAATAAGATGCTATTTACTTATTTTTCGCTGAACTGCTCTTCTTCAGTAGAACCTGTTAATGCCGTTACAGAAGAAGCTCCACCTTGAATGACGGTAGTAACATCATCGAAATAACCTGCGCCCACTTCTTGTTGGTGAGAAACGAATGTGTAGCCGCGCTCCCTACCTTCAAATTCAGGCTCCTGAACCATTTCACAGTAGTGCTTCATACCATCGCCTCGTGCGTAGTTATATGCAAAGTCGAAAGTTCGGTACCAGTTCAAGTGGATACCCGCCAAAGTGATAAACTGGAACTTATAACCCAAATCAGACAACTCTTCTTGGAAGCTCGCAATTTGAGAGTCACTTAAGTTCTTTTTCCAGTTGAATGAAGGTGAACAGTTATATGACATCAACTGACCCGGCACTGCAGCTTGTACAGCTTGTGCAAATTCACGTGCAAAGCCAACATCCGGCTTACCTGTTTCACACCAAACTAAATCAGCATAAGGCGCGTACGCAACCCCACGACTGATAGATTGCTCTAAACCATTCTTAACTCGATAAAAACCTTCTGCCGTACGTTCACCCGTAAGGAATGGCTTATCATTTTCATCAAAGTCACTGGTTAATAGGTTTGCTGCTTCAGCATCGGTTCGCGCTAAAACAATAGTCGGCACACCCATTACGTCTGCCGCTAAACGTGCAGCACCTAATTTTTGGCAAGCTTCTTGGGTAGGCACTAAAACTTTACCACCCATGTGACCACATTTCTTAACCGCTGCAAGTTGATCTTCAAAGTGAGCGCCTGCAGCACCATTTGCGATCATATTCTTCATTAATTCATAAGCATTCAATACACCACCAAAACCGGCTTCAGCATCTGCAACGATTGGCAAGAAATAATCAATAGCATCGTCTTCTGACATTTTACCATCAGCGATATTTTTCCATTGAATTTGATCAGCACGTTGAAAAGTATTGTTAATACGACGCACCATGGTTGGAACAGAGTCATAAGCGTATAGAGATTGATCCGGATACATGGTTTCAGAAGTATTTCCGTCTGCAGCAACCTGCCAACCAGAAAGATAAACCGCTTCTAAACCTGCTTTTGCTTGTTGCATCGCTTGACCAGCAGTGATCGCACCAAATGCATTTACATACCCTTTCTTAGAACTGCCATTCACTTTTTCCCAAAGCTTTTCTGCACCTCTACGTGCCAGTGTGTATTCAGGCTGAACACTTCCACGCAAACGAACAACATCTTCAGCACTGTAATCACGTTTAACATTTGCCCATCTTGGGTTTGTCGCCCAGTCATTTTCTAATTCTTTAATTTGCTCTGCTCTACTCTTGCTCACGATCGTCTCCTTAAAACCCCTGTTTGATTATTAGTATTTCCTGACCCCTGACCAGACCCCGAAATGGTTCCCACCTATATATGGGCCGTGTATATTAACAGATCCTAATTTAGAGTGACTATAAAATTTGGGATATCTGTCATGCAAGTCATGAATGGGTAAATAAGATTAAGTATTTAGCCTGAAAAATTCACTGCCTCGCTATCTACCTTGGGGTATATTTACGCTAATCTCTTGATACAAAATAATTTTCATAAAAACAAACCACAAAGGAATCAATTCGATGACATTTAAAACCGCAGACCTATGCGATGACCATGAGGGCAAAATATCAGTAGCAGAACCATTATTTGCAGACTTTGGCGGCAACATTTCCTTTAGCGGCAAAATCTTCACCATCAAATGTTTTGAAGATAATTCATTAGTGCGTGAAGCACTTAAAACACCAGGTGAAGGTCGCGTACTAGTTGTTGATGGCGGAGGTTCTATTCGTAGAGCGTTAGTGGGAGACTTACTTGCGCAAGCGGGTGCAGACAATAATTGGTCTGGCATTGTTGTAAACGGTTGTATACGTGACTCCGGTGTCATCGCAACGATTAATATTGGCTGCAAAGCACTGGGTACATTACCCATGAAAACCGATAAAAAAGGGATTGGCGAACAAGATCTTATCGTGCACTTTGCAGACGTTGATTTTGTGCCAGGTCATTACTTATATGCAGATGAAGACGGCATCATCGTAAGTGCAAATGATTTATCAAAATAAACGTCTGCAAACTTGTCTGCAACCATGGAATCTAAAGTAGCACCTCAATTAATTGAATATGAGAAAGGCATCACTTGCATTGATGCGATGTATATAAAGCCAGGGCACGCATGTTGTTACCTTATGGTAGAAAAAGGACGTGCCGCCTTCATTGAAACTGGCACCGGACACACTGTGCCTTATCTTCTGGAAACGCTTAAGTCAAAAAACTTGAGTATTGAGGATGTCGATTATGTCATTCCTACTCATGTACATTTAGATCATGCCGGTGGCGCTGGCCTGCTGATGAAAAAGTTACCCAATGCAAAGTTAGTCATTCATCCTCGTGGTGCGCAACATATGATTGATCCTGAAAAATTAGTTTCCGGAACAACCGCTGTATATGGGGAAGAAAAATTTAAACAATACTATGGTGAGATCATTCCTATAGATAAGCATCGCGTCATCATTGCAAAAGATCAAGATGAAATTCAATTAGCCAGCCGAACCTTAGCGTTTCTAGATACTCCTGGTCATGCAAGACATCACTTTTGTGTGTTTGACCAAACCAGTAATGGTTTTTTCACCGGCGACACCTTTGGTTTATCGTACAAAGCATTAGATGACAAAAACGGTGCCTTTATTTTACCCACCACCACGCCCGTGCAATTTGAACCCGACGCCTGGCTAAACAGCCTTACGAGAATGTTAGAACATCATCCTAAAAACATGTACCTAACACACTTTGGAAGAGTTACTGAAATTGACCGACTAGCCAAACAACTTCGAAAAGGTATCGAAGAATATTCAAATATCGCTAAGGCATGTATGGACTCTGATATTTCTAAGAAAAATAGAGCACAAACCATTAAAGAAAAAATAA
>CAZVPJ010000059.1:0-9920 GCA_964629035.1 uncultured Thiotrichales bacterium
AAACTAATGGATATGCAACTATTAGACATTCTGGTCTGCCCGGTTACTAAAGGGCCGCTAAAATATGACAAAGACAAACAAGAACTGATTTCTACTTCTGCAAGACTTTCTTATCCAGTGCGAGATGGAATTCCTGTCATGCTTGAAGACGAGGCTCGGTCACTGTCTGAAGAAGAGTATGAAAAATACAAAGCAATGTAAGTAATCTGGCTAATTTAGGCTCATAAGATTCCATAATTATCTCTAATTCGTAAATGAGTTTCAAAGTCATCATACCTGCGCGCTACGCATCTACCAGGTTGCCAGGTAAAGCTCTGCTAATGCTACAAAACAAACCTATTGTTCAGCATGTGTATGATAATGCATGTGCAAGCGGAGCTGAAGATGTGGTCATCGCTACGGATGATATGCGAATAGTAGAAGCAGGCAAAAAGTTTAATGCAAATATTTGTCTAACTTCTGATATGCATACATCAGGCACTGATCGTATCGCTGAGGTGGCGAACATAAATGATTGGCATGATGATATTGTAATTGTAAATGTACAAGGTGATGAGCCTCAAATGCCTGCGCTCAATATTAAACAAGTGGCAGATAATTTGTTGTTAAATAATCAGGTTAACATGTCAACCTTGTGTGCCAAGATTACTGAGGAAGATGATTTTGAAAACCCTAATGTCGTTAAAGTTATTTTTGATGCGAATAACGTGGCTATGAATTTTAGTAGAGATATCACAAAACTTAATTGTAAAAATCCAAATCTTGATAAGAAAGTTATATTCAGACATTTAGGTATTTATGCATATAACGTTGGTTTTTTGAATACATTTACGAAACTACCACCTTCTTCTTTCGAGGTGAAAGAGTCACTCGAGCAGTTAAGAGCGTTACAAAATGGTTATAAAATTCATGTAGAAATTGCTTGTCGACCAACAGGTATCGGTATAGATACAAAAGAAGACTATACTGCTTTGCTAAATTCCATTTAACAAACATCATGCAGTGGAAAATAAAACAACGCAGACGTAATTATGATGGTCATTTCAAGGTTGATCAATTTGTAATTCAACACGAATTGTTCTCGGGTGGGTTGAGCCATGAGTTAACGCGTGAACAAGTGTCCAGGCAAAATGCTGTAGCCGTATTACCCTATGACCCTATACGTGATGAAGTGGTCTTAGTGGAACAATTTAGAGTGGGCGCAATGCCCAAAGATAAAGCTTTGGATAATCCCTGGTTATTAGAAATAATTGCTGGATTGGTGGAAGACGGAGAAAGCGATGAAGAGGTTGTGCATAGAGAAGCTAAAGAAGAGGCTAATTGTATTTTAGACAAGATTCAACATGTTGCTTCGTTTTTCCCAACGCCGGGTGGGTTCTCAGAATTAGCACACGTGTATATTGGCAAAACAGACTCCACTAATTTGGGTGGCGAGTATGGTTTAAAAGAAGAGGGTGAAGATATTCGTGTGCATGTCATGTCATCTACAGCTGCGATTGAACTGTTGCATAAAGGCAGAATACGTTCAGCAATACCGATGATCGCAATGTATAATTTTATACAGCTTAAGCAACAGCTTGTGAAAGAATGGAAGTCTTAATTAACATCATAACAATTAGTCAAAATCTACCTTTATAAATACATCACTACGAATATTTTTAGAACTGCGTGAAGTGTTTAATATACCGCTATCTTTAGAGCTTGCATCTGTATCGATGCCGCCAATTTGTATCCATTCACCCAGCCTGGCTTCCACAGTAGTATCAGATTCTTGAACATCAATCGTGCCAGCGCGCTCTTCATTAATTGAGCGGTAATGGGGCTGGACTTGTAATGAGACGCTGTTGTTTCCTGTAAGTCTTGGTGTGACGTAAAATCCACTGGTTATGTCTTGATAGTCGACACTGTCATACACGGATACTCCGTGATTATGGGTAATAATTGTACGATGTTCGTAAGGGCGGATTTCTCCAGCCGTGATAAAAGCTTGGCCACCTTCAATAACTCGAATCATGTGTTCGGTATTGCGATCTGTACTATTTCTGTTGCTATTTATACGTACTTTAGTGCCCTTGTCTTTTGGTGGGCGATCGCCGACCACAACGCGCACATCATCTCCAATTTCATAATTTCCTGCAGCATTAAAGTCTGTGGAATTTGATTCAGAATCCAGATTATTGCGGACCTTAATTACTAGATTGCGTGGAGCTTTATCCATTACCTGAAGTAGTCTTGTAACTTCTTCTAATGTTTTCGCATCTGTTCGTAAGAATAATTGGAAGCCTGTGCCTGTTATTGCATCATCAGGTTTCAGCATGGGCTTAATAACAGGGATGATTTCATCAGCAGGACGATTTTTTAGATCAATAATCTGTAATGGATCATTCTGGCCTGCTAGAGAAGTGCCGAAAATAAAAATAGGGCTTATAAAAAGTAATGCAAAAATATAACTCCAGATTAATTTTGGTGCAGACTTTATTAAATACATAGTCTTCTAACCTCTGCTTCTTGACGACTTAGTTCCCAAATGTTCTTAAACTGTTCAGCGAGCTCTTTTGATTTTTCAGGATCGTTAAAGTTTACTTCAGCTTCATATAGATCAGATTTCAGATTATATATATATCCAATAGAGTCGACGACAACAAAACTCTGATTAAATTGTGAATAATCATTACAAATCGTGCGTATCTGAATTTTTGAAGAAACGCGTTGACTTAAACCAAGTGCACGATGATTATTTTTTACAATTGGGTTTGTGTCATGGACTAGTATTCTTATATTGGCAGCTTTGGTGCGACGAACAAATTCAGAAGCCTGTTTAACAAAACCTTCAGTGTTAAAAATACTCGGGTCAAGGTACCGACTCATGATGGATACCTGGTTTTGAGCAGAGGAAATTAATTTCAAAATAGCATCTTTGTTTTGTTGTCGAGTATCAATCTGCATGCTTTCACCGGTGACACCAAGCATGAAGTTTTTAAAAAAATTGTCTTTTGAAATCCCCATATTTTAATTGTTCTTATTGTTAATCCTGTATGCAAATTCACTTCTAAATTGGTTAAATTATAAACTAGCTGCCAGATAATCTCACCGCAAATATATATAAATTAAAAATGCTTATGGAACGATGAGTTACCACAATAAATGGTCTACTGGCATGGGAAAATAGTGCGATGATATTCGGAATTTGATGATATATAACGTATAGTGCGTCTAAAATTTGAACTTGAAATTTATGGATTCCGCAGTAAAATTTTCCGCCGGATAATCATGTTGAATATATAGACTGTATACATCAGCCCAAGCTAAACGTGGCGTATTGGATAATTATGATCCTGAATTAACGGGGTAAATAATATCCTGTGAAATTAAAGTCAAAGCCATGATAAATAATCATAAAAAACGATAAAAAATGATAAAAATTAAGAATCTTAGCAAGACATTTGGGCATTTGACTGCTGTTGATAATGTATCGTTTGATGTAAAACCTGGTGAAGTGCTTGGTTTTTTAGGGCCTAATGGTGCAGGCAAATCAACCACAATGAAAATGATAACTGGTTTTCTTACACCTTCTGCTGGCAGTGTAGAAGTATGTGGGTTTGATGTCAGTGAAAAACCAATTGAGGCAAAAAAATGTATTGGTTACCTTCCAGAGGGCGCGCCAAGCTATGGAGAAATGACTCCTGTTCAGTATCTGGAATTTATAGGCCAAATTCGGCAATTATCTGGGCAACATAAAATTGATCGAAATAAAGAAGTTATTCAGAGATTACATTTAGATAAAGTTCTTAATCAATCTATTGATACGTTATCAAAAGGTTTCAAAAGAAGAGTAGGGTTAGCGCAAGCGATATTGCATGATCCAGAAGTATTAATACTGGATGAACCAACAGATGGTCTAGATCCGAACCAGAAATTCGAAGTTCGTGAATTAATCAAAAGTATTGCGCCCGATAAGGTCATTATTATTTCAACGCACATTCTTTCTGAAGTGGATGCGATATGCTCTCGCGCAATTATTATTGCAGATGGAAAGATTTTGGCTGATGACACGCCTGAAGGTCTACGTAGCAAATCAAGTAGTGAAAAAATGGATGATATCTTCCGTGAAATAACCAGCGGCCATATTACATAACGTTATATTAAATTACGATAGTAATTACTATTTCAACAAATTCGATTACCGATTACGATTATAAGAGACTGAAAAGCATATAATGAGAAATATAACGACTATATTCAAAAGAGAGCTTGGTAGTTATTTTGCTACCCCAGTAGCCTATGTATTTATTGTTATCTTTTTGATTATGAGTGGTGCAATGACCTTTTATTTAGGCAACTTATACGAACGTGGTCAGGCAGATTTAAGCCCATTCTTTCAATATCATCCTTGGTTATATTTGTTTCTAGTACCTGCTATTGCAATGCGCTTATGGGCTGAGGAACGTAAAAGTGGCAGTATTGAATTGCTTATGACGTTGCCCGTTTCTGTGGCTGAATCAGTCGTTGGTAAATATCTTGCTGCATGGGTATTTATAGGAATTGCACTTGTACTTACCTTTCCAATATGGATTACCATCAATTATCTAGGTAATCCCGATAACGGTGTTATTCTTGCCGCATATTTAGGCAGTTTTTTAATGGCAGGTGGGTTTCTTGCAATTGGTTCATGTATTTCTGCGATGACAAAAAATCAAGTGATTGCCTTTATTATTACTGTAGTAATTTGTTTCTTGTTTTTGTTAGCAGGATCACCTCTGGTTTTAAATTTCTTTAAAGCATGGATGCCTCAAAATATTGTAGATGCAATTTCATCATTAAGTTTCTTGACACATTATGTCTCACTTGCAAAAGGTGTTATCGATCTACGTGATGTAATTTACTTTGTATCGTTAATTGGTTTTTGGTTGTATGCCAATACTATCATTGTAGAAATGAAGAAAGCAGACTAAAAATATGGCCACTCAAAAAACAAAATCCTTCACCGTTATCGGTCTCATTGTATTGATTGCATTGTTCCTGGTTGTGAATATGCTCAGCAGTTCACTGTTTACGAATAGCCGTATTGATCTAACCGAGAATGATCTTTATACATTAACGAAAGGAACTCAAAATATTATCAATAATATTGAAGAGCCCGTTACGATGTATTTGTTTTACTCCGATAAAGCAAGTGAAGATGTGCCACAACTCAGAACCTATGCAACACGTGTGAAAGAACTTTTGCAAGAATATGAGCAACTTTCAAATGGAAATATTGTATTAAATATAGTCGATCCACTGCCATTTTCAGAAGAAGAAGATCAAGCAGGTTCGTTTGGGCTGCAAGCTATTCCAGTGGGTGCAGCAGGAGAAAATATGTACTTTGGTTTAGCTGCAAGTAATGCAGTGGGTGATGTTGAAGTGTTGCCTTTTTTCCAACCTCAACGTGAACAGTTTTTGGAATATGATGTGAGTAAATTGCTGACCACTCTGTCTAATCCAAAGAAGACCGTAGTCGGCATTATTACTCAATTACCTATATTTGGTGGATTTGATATAGAAACCACACAAATGACAAAAGCGTGGGCGATTGTCGCTCAGATGAGACAGCTGTTTGAAGTGAAACAGCTTGATATAACCACTGACTTAATTGATGAGGATGTAGACATTTTGATGGTTGTGCATCCAAAGAACATCACGGTACCCACGCAGTACGCGATAGACCAGTTTGTGATGCGTGGTGGCAGAGCCATATTCTTTGTGGACCCACATTCAGAAGTGGATGTGCCGGTTAAACAACAAAATTCACCTTTGGAAGTAGAAGGTGGTCGTACGTCCAGTTTAAAAACGTTATTTGATGCTTGGGGAATTGAGTTTGATGCCACCAAGGTTGTGTTAGATAGAAAATATGCACTGACAGTGGGTGGAGCACATTCCGGCGAAGCACGGCATTATGGTTTGTTAGCCGTTACTAAAGACGATATAGATGCTGAAGATGTGATTTCATCAGAACTGGAAATAATAAGCGCTGGTGTGTCTGGCTATATTAAGGCAAAAGAAGGTGCAGGGATAAAAATCACACCTATTGCAACTTCTAGCGATGATGCTGCATTAATAGAAGCCGTTAAATTCAGATTTCTTCCTGATCTTGGTCAACTTAGTAATGGTTTTGAGCCTACTGGTGAAAAATATATATTATCTGCAAGAGTAGAAGGTAAGCTCGCATCCGCTTTTAATACAAGGCCCACTATGTCGGGGGCCAAGAAAGTGGATGAGTCAAAGTACGGCGAACATCTAGTCTCTACAGAAAGTGATGCGAATTTAGTTGTGGTAGCTGATACCGATATGCTGAGTGACCGTTTATGGGTTCAAGTGCAGGACTTCTTTGGTGAGCAAATATTTAATGCATGGGCTAACAATGGGGATATGATTATCAACGCCATTGATAATCTAACCGGTAGTTCGGATTTGATTAGCATTCGAGGCCGTGAAACTTCAACGCGTCCTTTTGAAGTAGTAAAAGAATTGCGATTAACTGCAGACCAGAAATTTAGATCCACAGAGGAAAAATTAAAGGCAAAACTCGCCGAGACAGAAGAAAAGCTTGTCGCACTTCAAAAAGCTCGCGATGATAGTAATGAGTTAGCGCTCTCTCCCGAACAGGAAGCCGAGATCACAAGATTTCAACAAGATAAATTCAAGGTTCGAAAAGAGCTTAGGCAAGTTCGTCGTAATCTGGATCTTGATATAGAAAAACTAGGTACTAAACTCAAGTTTATAAATATTGGATTAGTTCCAATAGTAATTTCAATTTTAGCTTTGTTGCTTTCTTTCGCAAGATCTCGAAAAAGAAAACAAGCTTATAATGTCTAAACTATAGTATGAAAGTAAAGACACTCTTTTTGCTCATCGTAGTCGTCGTAATTGCATATGCTGGATATTATTACTCTACAAGCACTCACCAAAAACCTGTTGATAGTTCAAAAAGTTTAATACCCGGTTTATCTGGCAATCTAAATGCAGTTAATAAGTTTACCGTTGTTGAAGTGGGTAATTCACTCCTGTCTGATGTGAGCAAGTCTGATAAAGGTTGGATCGTAAATAATCGTGATGGATATGAAGCTAATATCGCAGCGGTGCGTCAAATGCTTACCAATCTTGCTGAAGCTAAATTAATTGAAGCAAAAACTGCCAATCCTGAGAATTACACTAAGCTAGGTGTGGAAAACATAGATACCCAAAATGCACAAGGCATTTTATTTACTATTCAAGGTCAAGAATTATCTAATAGTATTATTATGGGTAATAAAGGTAGTAGTGGAAAAAATACGCAATACATTCGTAGAAAAGATGAGCAACAGAGCTGGTTAATTAACAAAAAGCTAAATCTAAATCGCAATGTCACGGATTGGCTACAAAAAGATATTCTTGATATACCGCCAGAAAGAATCAGGACGATTCAAATCAAGCATCCAGACGGACATGAAGTGAATATCAAGAATGATGGTGAAGAGGAATATGAATATACATTGGACGCTATAGCGCCAGAAGGTATGAAAATTTCAGAGTCTGAGATCTATCAAGTTGCAAACGCGCTTTCATCTATGCAACTTCGTGATGTAACGATGTTCTCGAAACTAAATACAAAGTCTGTTACACCAGTAGAAACCATATTTAAGACCTACGATGGTTTAACGGTTACAGCCAAAGCTTATGATATAAGTATTAACAAATATTTCACAATCGAAGTTATGTACTCAGAAAACGATGTCGATCTGAATAGTGTAAAAAATACAGAACATAAAGATAGTAAAGAAGCTACATCTACTTCTGCGCTAGACACTGTTTCAGTCGACATGGCAATGAAATCAGATCCAAAGGTAGCAGCAAAACTAGCCGAAAGCTCTCAACAAAAACTTGCGGGCTGGGCATATCTATTACCAAGCATTACCCAAGATGCTTTAGTAAAGAAACTAGAGAACTTCTTTATCGAGAAAAATGCACAATAAACAATAACGATATTCTTAGGAACTTAATCGTTTTCGAATTCTTATTCTATGTCTTTTTAGTCAACTTACTTGATAATTTACTGGGTATCTTTTTTAGCAAGTTTGCTAGCGATACCTACATAATTTGATGCAGTCAACTTCTGAAGCTGTTTTTTGTCATCGTCAGGTAAATCTAATGATGTGATAAAAGTAGAAAGTTTTTCTATATCCAGTTTTTGGCCACGAGTAAGTTCTTTTAACTTTTCATATGCGCCAGAGACTTTGTTTTTTCGCATAACCGTTTGAATGGGTTCGGCAAGTACTTCAATATTTTTGTTCAAGTCAATATCAAGTTGATCAACATTGATTTCTAACTTAGACATGCCTTTCAATAAAGATTGATAGGCAATCTCACAATGTGCAGCTGCAACACCTAGATTTCGTAATACAGTGGAATCACTTAAATCACGCTGCCAACGTGAAATAGGTAATTTTGCAGAAAAGTGATTCAGCATTGCATTAGCAATTCCTAAGTTACCCTCCGCATTTTCAAAATCAATCGGGTTAACTTTATGAGGCATAGTGGAAGACCCTACTTCGTCTTTTACTACTTTCTGTCGAAAGTATTCAATGGCAATGTAAGACCAAACATCTCTGCTGAAATCAATCAGAATAGTGTTAATTCTGCATAATGCATCTGCGTATTCAGCAATATAGTCATGCGGTTCAATTTGAGTGGTGTAAGGATTAGCGGTTAATCCAAGTGACGCAATCATCTTCGTGGAGAGAGCTTCCCAATCTACAAAAGGGTAAGCGATCATATGGGCATTATAGTTGCCCACCGCACCATTTATTTTTCCTAAAATATTTACCGCTTTAAAAATACTGAACTGACTATTGATGCGCGCATATACATTGGCAAATTCTTTTCCCATGGTTGAAGGTGAGGCAGGTTGGCCATGTGTGCGCGTAAGAATGGAGATGTCTGCATACTGTTTTGCTCGAATATCGATATTTTCCAATATCTTCATTAGACTGGGAGTAAGTACTTCATCTCGTATATCACTCAACATTAACCCATATGCCAAGTTATTAATATCTTCAGAAGTACACGCAAAATGAATAAATTCTGAAGCTTCTGCTAATTCAGCTTGATCAGAAATTTTCTCTTTCAAGAAGTATTCAACGGCCTTTACATCATGATTAGTCGTTGATTCGATTTCTTTTACCCGATCAGCATCTTTAGGTGAAAAATTAACAACAATTTGATCTAAAAATGTACTGGCATCTCCTGAAAGAAAAGGTAGTTCAGCTATATCGGGTCGCTCAGCTAGGTGTTTAAGCCAAGCGATTTCCACAATAACGCGATATTTTATAAGGCCATACTCACTGGCAATTTTCTTTAAATTTTCAGTTTTGTTCGCATATCGACCATCTACAGGAGATATATTAGTAAGCGGGCTAGAGTTCATAAGTGTTTTTCTTTAAATCTGGTAATTAGACGTAATTATTTGAGCGTTTATTGTTTTAAGAAAGGTTCAAAATACACCATTCTGTAGGTACACTTTGTACCACTAAGTGAGCACAAAATATACCACGTGCTATCTTGTTCACTAGACCTAAGTGTCTACATTTCAACACGATATCTAGCGTTTAGATGCCAATAATAACCAGTAATACTTAGAAGAAAAAATGGGAATAAATAATGAGTAATAATTTTCGTACCGAAAAGGACAGCATGGGTGAGTTACAAGTACCTGCCAATGCTTTATACGGCGCACAAACCCAGCGGGCTGTGGAAAACTTCCCTATTAGTGGCTTGGTCATGCCAAGGCAATTTATCCGAGCATTAGGTTTAATTAAGACCGCATGTGCAGGTGCGAACACTCAACTCGGCCTGATGACAAAAGAGGCTGAAGCAAGTGTGAAAAAAGCATCCATGAGTGTAGC
>CAZVPJ010000060.1:0-9884 GCA_964629035.1 uncultured Thiotrichales bacterium
AAAATGTTACCAAGCGTTACCCAGGTAACCAAGAAGCGTTAACACATCTAGACTTGACCATTGAACAAGGTGAAATGGCTTTTCTCACAGGTCCATCTGGAGCTGGCAAAAGTACACTCTTAAAACTCATCGCGGCGATTGAGAGACCTACACGCGGGCAGATTTTTATTAATCGAAAAAATATAAGCAAAATTCCCAAGCGCAAAGTACCCGCATTACGCAGACATATGGGTGTAGTGTTTCAAGACCACCATTTACTACACGATCGAGATGTGTTTGATAATGTTTCACTGCCTTTACAAATTGCAGGTTTTGCACAAGTAGATATTAATCGAAGAGTACGCGCAGCATTAGACAAAGTGGACCTATTGGATAAAGAAAAAATGATGCCGATTACATTATCGGGTGGTGAACAGCAGCGTGTGGGTATTGCACGTGCAGTCGTTCACAAGCCCGCTATTTTATTGGCTGATGAACCCACAGGTAATCTTGACCCAGAGTTATCTGCTGAAATTATGCGTTTGTTTAGTGACTTCAATCAGGTAGGTGTTACCGTGTTAATTGCCAGTCACGATATAGACCTGATCGAACGCATGCAAAAACGTATCATTCGTTTACGTGCAGGTGAGTGTATCGATTCCCAACAAATGCAAGATGCCCAAAACTTTGAGATTTTGAATTAATTCATGCCAAAAGCAAAACGTCAGCAAACGCTTGCAAGACCGAGTGCTAAAACACGCCTGCGTGCTTATGCACGTGACCATGCTCGCGTGCTGCTGTTTAGCTTAGGCAAACTTTACCGAACACCTTTCGCGAGTACGTTTACACTATTGATGATAGCTGTGGCGCTCGCATTACCCGCATGCTTATACGTTCTCTTAAACAACCTACAGAACGTCACACATAAGTGGGACAACACAGGACAAATTACACTATTCTTACAAATCAATACCCCTGAGCCTGCAATTCAAAAATTAAAGAATAAGCTCGCAGGCCATTCCAAAGTCAGTGCGGTTGATTATTTACCTGCTGATCTAGCACTTCAAGAATTCAAAGAACTAAGCGAGTTTGGTGAACTACTGGAAGGCTTACCAAACAACCCATTGCCACCTACATTAGTTGTGACACCCACTGATGCAGCAAAATATTCCGAAGCGCTGACGGAACTAAAAAAAGAATTCACAGCATTTTCAGAAGTTGAACAAGTACAGTTGGATATGCAATGGCTACAGCGTCTACAAGTTATTACCAACATTATTCGTCGTGCAATAACCGCGATCGGTATTATGCTGGGGCTTTCTGTGTTACTGGTAGTAGGAAACAGTATCCGTTTAGATATTGAAAACCGACGCGCTGAAATTGAAGTAACAAAATTAATTGGTGCTAGTGATCGTTTTATTCGTCGCCCTTTTTTATATGGTGGCATGTGGTTTGGTTTATTAGGTGGTTTACTTGCCCTGCTTTTAGTATTTATTGTCTTGTTCGTAATCCGGCAACCCACACAAGAATTAATTGGACTCTACAATAGTGATTTTACTTTACAGTTGCCAAGCTTTATTCAAAGCATTTCTTTAGTAGCTAGCAGTATATTTTTAGGATTATTTGGGTCTTGGCTTGCAGTTGGACATCGAATTGCAAAAATACAACCCACTTGATATGCAAGACACTAATGTAGCCTTACAAATTTTAAGATTAAATAATTATGAAATTTGGTTTAGTAGCTTGCACAAAAATGAAGATTAGCAACTACCATTCTTGTTCTAGATTTGAGACAGACAGTCGCCAATTTATAACATCCGCTGTATCAAACACCAGTTCTCGCTCATTATGTGCAACCGGTATTCCAGTTAACCGCTTGCGAATGTAAGGCAAACCTCTTTGAATCCAATGATCAATAGTAGGTTGATCAACACCGAATATGTGCGCTAGATCTGATTTGCTTACTTGTACGCCAGGCATGTAATTATTTTTTTGATTTACTTAATGTAGTTTAAAATTGTAAAGCTATGTTTCTTTGGGCATATTCGAAATAGACAAAGTCTAAAAATAGACCGATAAAGGGGACAGCAGTATCTCTCTGAAATTTACTTTGAATTGCTTTAAACAAATTCCTATTCAAGATCCGCTCTACGCCTGTGTGGCAACTAAGATACTGACTTGGTATTTTGAAACAATAGGTTACCGGGTAAAGCGTGCTTTCGAAGCGACGTAACAACAAATGTGAATGGGTAAATGAAAATGCAGTGAAATCTTCAAATATTGGTAATATTGAAACACGCAGAAATTCAGCAGCAGAAGACTGCTTGTAGAAAAAATAACCTTATTATAAATAGGCTCTTTCGGCCTTGAATCGAGCTAAACCCACCAAATATCACCTTCAGGATTGAACCCTTTGGCATATTAGCACTCTAATACGATGACTGCTAAAATTACATTATTGAGCGATCATATTGGCCAATAATTCACTAATGTTTAAGAGAGGAAGTAACAGTATATGGCAAACACTATTATGCCCCCACAAACACACTTAAACGTATCTACTGCAAACGTAGATAGCTATATAGCGTCCGCTTATCAAATCCCAGTGCTCGATGCTGAGGAAGAACATGCTTTGGCTGTTAGATTGCATGAGAGTAATGATCTTGATGCAGCGAGGACTCTTATTCTCCACCACCTTCGCTTCGTGGTGCAAGTTGCACGTGGCTACAACGGCTATGGACTCCCTATTGCTGACCTCATCCAGGAAGGCAATGTGGGACTAATGAAAGCAGTTAAAAAGTTTGATCCAGACAAAGGTGTTCGGCTGGTTTCTTTTGCTGTGCATTGGGTTCGTGCAGAGATACATGAATATGTGCTTCGTAATTGGCGTATTGTTAAAATCGCAACGACCAAAGCCCAACGCAAATTATTTTTTAATTTACGCAGCCAGAAAAAAAGACTTGCCTGGTTAAATCAAGCTGAAGTTGAACATGTTGCTGAGCAACTTGGTGTAAAAACCAAGGATGTTTTAGAAATGGAAAAACGTCTTAATAGTCCCGACATGGGCTTTGATCTTCCTGAAAGTGCTGATGAAGATGATTTCACCAGTTATTCCCCTGCCGCATATTTAAGTGATGACACAGACACGCCCGAATTGCATACAGAAAAGCATGATTGGCAAGCTCATCAAAACAGTCAATTAAAATTGGCTTTACAAGATTTAGATGAGCGTAGCCAAGACATCATCGCCAAACGTTGGTTGGCTGAGAAAAAATCAACATTGCACGAACTAGCAGAACAATACCAAGTGTCTGCAGAAAGAATTCGTCAGTTAGAGAATAACGCAATAAAAAAACTTAAAGCAGCCGTAATTGCAGCCTGACATAAATCTGTGCCCACGCTATTCAGTCAACACGCGAATAATAAATCAACGTAACAACACTGAGCAGCAGCAATGCTGCTCCGCCATTGTGCATAACCGCAACACTAATTGGTAACTTCATCACCACATTAGAAACCCCCAAAACAATTTGGGCTAATAATAATAATAACGTTATTGGTGCGATCTGACGCAATTTTTCGGATAGATTAGTACTACGTATGATGCGTAGCAATACAAATAACCAAAAAACCGCCACCACTATTGCAAACATACGATGACTTAAGTGTATAGCCGTTCGTGCAGGACTATCTAGCACACCAAATTCATAGTTTTGTCCCAAGCCCCTCCAAAAAACAAACCCTTCATTGAAATCTGTCTCAGGCCACCACTCACCCTGACAAGTAGGAAAATCCGGACATGCAAGTGCCGCATAATTCGTACTCGTCCAACCTCCTAAGGCTATTTGTCCGATTAAAATTACCAAACCAAAATATAATATTGGTGTTAGCTTTTTATTGTTTGCTTGAGCCGGACTCGATTGTTTTCCACTCCTTAACACCAACAACCATAGCAGAGCTACGATCGTTAGCCCTCCCAGTAGATGCAACATCACGATCGCAGGTTTAAGCAGCAATGTTACCGTCCACATCCCTAGCAAAGCCTGGAAAATTACCAAACATACTAGCAACACTGGTAGCCAAACAGCTTGCTTTGGGTCACTACGATTTTTGATCCCCATTATTGCCAACACTAAAATTAATAAACCCAACACACCTGCAAAATATCGATGGATCACTTCTTTCCAGGCTTTATCTGATTCGACTGCACGTTGTGGATATGCTTGATTAGCATTATCAATTTCTGTTACTGAATCAGGTACGCCCACTAAATGTCCGTAACAACCCGGCCAGTCTGGGCAACCCAGCCCTGCGTGTGACAAGCGAACATATGCACCCAGCACCACCACTACAAGTGCTAGTAACACCGAAATTAGTGCAATTTTTCTAAACATGTTTAGATGCAACCTTTCTAGATATAGCCTGGATCATTGTCTTAGTAATGATGTTTTTTACTCAACCAACTTTAGAAACTTTCAACAATCTTTTGAGATCTTTTTTCATACCTTTTGAGGTAGCCTCTCTTGAGTACCACATCATCAAGTTACCGAGTGGATCAATTACATATACCTGATGAAGTGGAAGGCCTTGGAACTGTGGTATAGCCTTGTGCACAGTGGCTTGATCAAACCAAGCCGTCTGCATACGTGGATATTTAGCAAATATCTCGTTAATTTTTTGATTCAATTCCGTGGTTGTTACACCCAAATACCTACGCTGCACACGCTCACTATCACGACCTAGTGTTAAACGTACTTGGCGCATTTTAAATAAATTTGCTTCACAGTAGAGATCACATGATTCATCTCCAATGTATAACAACGTCCATACCCCGGTAAATTCTTCATGGCGCCACGAATTGCCATCTAGAGCGATCAGCTCAAACTCTTCTAGCGGTTGGGCAGGTGTAACCAACGTGCCATGATTTTGAGTAGAGGAGTTAAGCCAACTATTGGGGACATAGAATAGCCACATTGCAAAAAATAACGGCCCGAAAAAAACGGCAAACAGTCCGAACAAATAACTTCTACTTTTGGTTTTCTTTTCCATGAGATGATCTTTTTAAATTTTATGAGGTTGATTTTAATTTTACCCAAGGTGAATGCAGGATTATTAACAGCAACAAAACAGTTAATGCCAAAGCAAACCATTGAACCGCATAACCAATATGTACTTCATAACTAAGTTGTTTGGATGAACGAGTAGCCACTAACGGCCATTGTGCATTCAATGCATCTTTTTGTTCTGCATCAATACGTAATGTCATTGGAAGAACCTGCATACCCAAACGTGCTTGTAATTGTTCAAAATCCAAATACTGAATTAAACGCGGCCACTCCGATCCATCATTATCTACCGTACCCAGGCTATATGCTTGCCCATAAGGTACATAGACAGTGCCAACAACTTCTCTCAACGCTTCATCAACGCTTACATCTGGCAACTGGTCGCGTGAACCTATTAATGGCAACCAACCTCGATCAACCAATAAAACCGTTTCAGCATCTTTTAACAGTAACGGGGTAAATACATGGTAGCCAACTCGATGCTCCAATATCTGATTGTCCAATACAAACTGTCTTGAGTTCATGAATGTGCCCTCTGCTCTAATTGGCCTAAAACGCATGCTTTCATCAACTTCAAAAGGTAGTTCTAGCCTAAGTGGCGAGGTATTTTTGCGTTGTTCATTATCCAGTTGCATTTGTTTTTTATCGTCCGCACGTTGTAACTGCCAAACTCCCAGACTACTTAAAAGTGAAGCAACTACTAAGGTGAGTAGTAGATTAAACAATGAAGGTTTTCGCCAACGATTAATTTCTGTCACAATGTTTTCACCATAACTATACTTACGATCATGTCTGTAAAAATAATTGCTATTTTAGTCTTTCTTGCTGCATTAGGCAGCCTTGCATCTGCCATGGTATTTTTAGTAAAGGACAAAGGTGAAACAAACCGAACTGCAAAAGCATTAACGTACAGGATAGGTTTCTCTGTGTTGGTATTTATACTTTTGATGTTGGGCTACTTTACTGGTCATATCAAACCGCATGGTATTGGTGGATAAAGCAAGTGCTCACAAAAAACGCCGCTTACGCGGCGTTTTTTTATTTGATTTTTTACGTAAAGACTAACTCTATAGGTTCTATACCCAATATACGAAAATGAATAAGCCTAACCAAACTACGTCGACAAAGTGCCAATACCAGGCCGCCGCCTCAAACCCAAAATGATGCTCCGGCTTAAAGTGGCCCCGAATACAACGCACTAAAATCACAAATAGAATGATGGCACCAATCGTTACATGCATGCCATGAAATCCGGTTAATAAAAAGAACGTAGAACCATACACGCCAGAGCCTAGTGTTAATCCAAGATCCTTATAGGCATGTATATACTCAACACTTTGTACAACCATAAAGATTGCACCCAGAAGCACGGTTAGAAATAATCCGATAATCAATTGGCCACGATGATTCGCTTTTAGTGCATGGTGCGCCCAAGTTAATGTCACACCACTCGTTAATAGCAAGGCTGTGTTAATTGCAGGTAAACCCCATGCGCCCATCGTTTCAAAACTACCACCAATTTCACCAGGACCATTAGCAGTTATTGGCCATATGGCTTCAAAACCGGGCCACAAATAGCTGTTGGTGGGTGCACCCGTTCCTTCTCCACCTAACCAAGGCAAAGAATAAACCCGGGTATAAAACAGTGCCCCAAAAAAGGCAGCAAAAAACATTATTTCGGAAAATATGAACCAGGCCATGCCCCAACGAAACGAAGTGTCTACCTGACTGTTATATGCACCTGTTTCACTTTCTTTAATAACAGCACCAAACCAACCAAATAACATAACTAATAAAATGACCACACCAACAATCATGAGGTGCTTGCCCCAGATTTCACCATTTAACAGGTTGGAGAACCCCACCATAAGACTACAAACTGCTATTGACCCAACAATCGGCCAATGACTTCCATGAGGTATGTAATAGTTGCTTTCTGCTTGTGCCATGAGTTTTCTCTTAATAAATTTTAAGTGTTATTGATGATATTGAATGAATTGTGAGCCGTATTACTTACATCAAAGTAAGTATACGAAAGTGTTATCGTATTTATGTGCTTTGGTAACGCAGGGTTGACTACAAATACTACGGGCATCTCTAATAATTGATCCGCTACTAGCATTTGGTCTGTAAAACAAAAACATTCGGTTTTAACAAAATGATTTGCAGCGGTACTAGGCGCCACACTAGGTATTGCTTGCCCTATGATAGATCGGTTGGTTTTATTGTGGACTATAAAATTGGTCTGGTATGCTTTGCCAGGATGCACCTGTATTTTTGCAATTTCCGGCTTAAAATCCCAAGACATACCTTGATTTAAAGTGGTAATAAACTCTACGGTAATGGTTCTAGACTCATCTACTTCAAAGCTGGCTTGTTGCTGCTCACTAACCGATTGTGATTTACCGTTTAAACCTGTTACGTCACACAAAAGGTCATATAAAGGTACCAGAGCATAGCCAAATCCAAACATTGCTACTGCAAAAAAGCAGAGTTTAATAGCACTTATATTGGATGATGACTTCATAACAAATTTATATTTCCACCTAAAAGCCTATCTGTTGGCCACTAAAAAATAGAAGCCAACATATATAAACAATGCCACGCATCCCAACAAGAATGCAGTGCGAACTGCTGCTTTTTTTTGTTTACTCATAAACAATGATTAGAAACTATTTATGTGCCAAACCAAGCTCAGCTTCTACATTCGGAGGCGTAGTAAAGCTATGATAGGGAGGCGGCGAGCTTAGTGTCCATTCTAAACCTTCCGCACCTTCCCAAACACGATCTGTAGCTTTCTTACCACCGCGTATGGTTGCAATTACCAAACCTAAGAATATTAACTGTGCAAAACCGAACCCAAATGCACCGATAGTTGCAATCTGGTTGTAATCAGAAAACTGCAATGCGTAATCTGGGATTCTGCGTGGCATACCTGCTAATCCAACAAAATGCATTGGGAAGAAAGTTATATTTACAAATATAGTAGACAACCAAAAGTGCGTCTTACCCCAAAATTCGCTATACATGTGGCCAGTCCATTTAGGAAGCCAATAATAGACTGCTGCAATGATGGCAAATATTGAGCCAGGTACGAGCACATAATGAAAATGTGCCACCACGAAATAAGTATCATGGTATTGATAATCTGCTGGTGTAATCGCCAACATCAAGCCCGAAAAGCCGCCTATCGTAAACAGAATGATAAATGCAATTGAAAACAACATTGGTGTTTCAAAAGTCATGGAACCACGCCACATCGTGCAAATCCAATTGAAAACCTTCACGCCCGTTGGCACGGCAATAAGCATGGTTGCAAACATGAAAAACAACTGTCCTGCGAGCGGCATACCAACTGTGAACATATGATGCGCCCATACGATAAACGATAGAAATGCAATGGATGCTGTGGCATACACCATGGACGAATAACCAAATAAAGGCTTGCGTGCAAACGTGGGAATGATACTTGATACCACACCAAACGACGGAAGAATCAAAATATACACTTCAGGATGACCAAAGAACCAGAAAATATGCTGGAACAATACTGGATCACCACCGCCCGCTGCATTGAAGAAACTGGTTTCAAAAAACTTATCCGTTAGCAGCATCGTTACACCACCGGCAAGCACTGGCATGACTGCTATTAACAGATAAGCAGTGATCAACCAAGTCCAGACGAACAACGGCATGCGCATTAAAGTCATCCCCGGCGCACGCATATTAAGAATAGTTGCCACTACGTTGATGGCACCCATGATAGATGACATTCCCATAAAGTGGATTGCAAAAATTACAAATGGAAGTGCATCACCGGTTTGCAGTGAAAGCGGTGGATATAGTGTCCACCCACCTGCAGGACCACCACCATCCATAAATAAAGTTGAAAGCATCATGGTGAAGGCAAATGGAAGAATCCAGAAGCTCCAGTTATTCATTCGTGGCAGCGCCATATCCGTGCCGCCAATCATAATCGGTATTAACCAGTTGGCTAAACCTGTGAAAGCGGGCATGACCACGCCAAAAATCATAATGATGGCATGCATGGTTGTCATGGAGTTAAAGAATTGTGGATCTACAAACTGCATACCTGGCTGAAAAAGCTCGGTACGAATAATGAGCGCCATAATTCCACCAATAAAGAACATGATGAAAGAGAACCACAAATATAGCGTGCCAATATCTTTATGATTGGTTGTGGTAATCCAGCGCATCATTCCTGATGGATGATGGTCTTCATGATGATCATCTGCTGTCGTGGTAGACATATCTAAAACTCCCTAAATATAAAATCTTTACTATTTACAACAATATAAATTTGCCAGTGTTTTAATTTGCCAGGGTTGCTTGCGTAGTACTTGCCGCTACAACGTTTTCCTGAATGGATTTTTCTTCGTTGAATTTTTCATTGCCTGGCTTACTGGAACTTGCCATATTTTTACTTTCTTGATCTAGCACCCATTGATCGTAGTCTTCTGGTGACAAGGCACGCACCACAATCGGCATGAAGCCATGGTCACGTCCGCATAATTCAGCACATTGGCCGCGGTACACACCTGGCTCATCAATAACTGTCCACATTTGGTTGATATAGCCCGGGATAGCATCTTTCTTCAAGGCTAAGTCTGGGACCCACCAAGCATGCAAAACATCGCTTGCCGTAAGTAAAATTCGAATTTTTCGATTGGTGGGTAGAACCAACTCATTATCAACTTCTAACAAATAATTCTCATTTTTCTCTGTGCGATTATAAATTTCATCACGTGGTGTTTTTAAAATACTGTAAAAATCGATATCGTTATCCACGTACTCGTAGCGCCACATCCATTGATAGCC
>CAZVPJ010000061.1:0-1791 GCA_964629035.1 uncultured Thiotrichales bacterium
TTTATTCGCAAAATCAGATGGCCGTGTAGTATTTGAAACTAAAGGCCCGAAAAATAGAAAATTTGTACGCATTGAAGCGGTGCATTAATTACTTGTTTTTATAAGTTTGCAAAGCCCCGCTTAGTCGGGGCTTTTTTTTGCCCTATAGAATAAATTGCAATTTAGTATGATTGAAATCACCTATGAAGTTTGTTGACGAAACAGTTATCCACGTTCAAGCAGGAAACGGTGGAAATGGCGGTCTCAGTTTCCGTCGCGAAAAATATATTCCACTTGGTGGACCAGATGGCGGTGATGGTGGTGATGGTGGAAGTATTTATTTAGTGGCTGATGAAAACCAAAATACGTTAGCTGACTTTCGTAATGCACGTAATTTTAAAGCTCAACGTGGGCAAGATGGTTTAGGAAAAGATCGTACTGGCAAAAAAGGTGAAGACAGCTTTATCAAGATTCCTCTCGGCACCATTGTAAAAGATGCACAAACAAAAGAAGTTATCGGAGACTTAACTAAACACAATCAACAGTTATTAGTCGCTAAAGGTGGCTTACATGGTTTAGGTAATGCACGGTTTAAGACTTCTACTAATCGTGCACCCCGCAAAACAACACCGGGTGAACAAGGTGATATGCGTGATCTGCATCTGGAGCTTAAACTGCTCGCTGATGTGGGTTTACTGGGCTTGCCAAGCGTAGGTAAATCTTCGTTAATACGAACTCTCTCTTCAGCTACACCCAAGGTTGCGGAATATCACTTTACCACCTTGTACCCTAGCTTAGGTGTAGTGTATATCGCACCTCACAAAAGTTTTGTGATCGCAGATATTCCAGGCTTAATTGAAGGTGCAGCAGAAGGCGCAGGACTAGGGATACAATTTCTTAAACATTTAACACGCACAAGGTTATTATTACACATGATCGAGCTATCACCCGTTGAATATGAACGAGATGTAAGCAAAGATTATTATTCAATTCTAAATGAAATTAAAAAATATTGTGACGAAGATGGTAAGCAATTAAGCGATAAAGATAGATGGTTAGTGTTTACCAAAAATGACCTGCTACCCGAAGATGAATGCCAAGCCACCATTGAAAATTGTGTAAAAGAATTAAACTGGGAAGGACCCGTTTTTTCGATTTCAACCATAAGTCAATCAGGTACTAAAGACTTATCCAATAGTATCTATCATTATTTATATGAATCCGATAGCTAACCAGAAAACTCTAGAAGATGATGAAGCCGTCCTAAAAGCACTAATCAATAATAGAAAATGAATTGAGCAATGAAGTGAGTAAAAAAGTAGACAACAAGCGAAAACACGTTAGCGAAGGTAAACGCTGGGTGGTTAAAGTGGGAAGCTCTTCAGTGACTAAAAATGGTCGTGGCTTAAATTTGGAAGTGATTGCCAATCTTGCTTCTCAACTTGCTACACTGGTTAAATCAGGCAGGGAAGTTATCCTGGTCTCTTCAGGCGCCATCGCCGAAGGCATGAATCGTTTAGCATGGGACAAGCGCCCACATGCCGTATATGAATTGCAGGCTGCCGCTGCGATAGGTCAAATGGGTTTAATTCAAGCTTATGAATCTTGCTTACAAAAACATTCATTACACAGCGCTCAAGTATTGCTTACTCATGATGATTTACAAGATCGAAAACGTTATTTGAATGCTCGAACAACGCTACGAAAGCTTTTATCTTTAAATGTAATTCCAGTAGTAAATGAAAATGATACGGTAGCAACAGATGAAATCAAATTTGGTGACAATGACACACTTGCAGCATTAGTTAGCAA
>CAZVPJ010000061.1:1891-9878 GCA_964629035.1 uncultured Thiotrichales bacterium
CAACAGATGAAATCAAATTTGGTGACAATGACACACTTGCAGCATTAGTTAGCAACCTTATTGAAGCGGATGCGTTGATTATATTAACTGACCAGCAAGGCGTGTTTGAATCACCACCTGAATATTCAGATAACCATCAGACGAAGAACCAGCTCATCAAGGAGATGTCTGCGAATGATTCATTTCTTGATAAAGTAGCCGGGCCAAGTGCTGGCAATTTAGGACGTGGTGGGATGCTTACCAAAATTTCTGCTGCAAGATTAGCCGCTCGTGCAGGAGCTACCACGATCATCGCACCTGGAAGAACAGAAAACATTCTAATAGAAATTGCGAATGGCAAACCGCATGGCACATTACTGTACCCTGACAACGAACCTTTAGTCGCACGCAAGCAGTGGATTGCTAACCAACTTTACACCAGTGGGCAATTAGTATTGGATGATGGCGCATGCCAAGTTATTTGCAAAGATGGAAAAAGCTTACTGTCGATTGGCGTACAGCGCGTCAATGGTCGTTTTGAAAGAGGCGAGCTTGTGAGTTGTGTAAATAGTAAAGGTGAAGAAATTGCACGTGGACTTGTGAATTATAACGCCAAAGAAGCTGAAAAACTTAAGGGCATTGCCAGTGCTGATATTGAAATTACTTTAGGGTATGTTGAGGAGCCGGAGTTAATTCACCGCGATAACCTAGTGGTTATATAGTGCATAACACGATTGCAATATAAATGATTGCTGTGTAGCAAAGCTACATAGATTTAATACGTGCGTTCAATCGGCTTTTATGGCGAGCTGCTTTATTTGCATGAATCAGTTTTTTACTGACTGAGGCATCAATAACGGGTACGGCATCTTTATACGCTTCCGCTGCAGCACCTTTGTCTCCAGCATCAATTGATTTAACCACAGCTTTGATTTTGGTACGTAATTGAGAACGTTGGCCTGCATTATGTAGGCGGTTTTTTATCGCCTGGCGCGCTCGTTTTTTTGCTGATTGTATATTAGCCAATGTTAATCCTATTATGTCTCGTTTTAAGGGCTGCTGATTTTGCCCATTTCTAGGTTATAGTTGTTTGCTTCGGGTCGCGTACTATGGAAGTAAGATAAAAAAATGTCAACCTCACGCCCATCCAATTCTGCCTTATAACCCAATAAACACCTTATAATTACCCACAAATGGCAGATCAACGCGCTCTATTTAAATCAACGGCTGTAATCAGCGTGATGACGTTTATTTCCAGGATTTTTGGTTATATTCGGGATGCTGTGATTTTTATCTTTTTAGGGGCTACAGGCAGTACGGATGCCTTTTTTGTAGCTTTTCGTATCCCAAACTTCCTTCGCAGGCTGTTTGCGGAAGGCGCATTCTCACAAGCCTTCGTACCCGTACTCTCAGAGTACAAGGAAAAACATTCTGAACAAGAAATGAAGAACCTCGTGAACCATACAGCGGGGCTACTGGGCTTAATCTTGCTTGTAATCACCATTGTGGGCGTTTTGGTTGCCCCGCTACTAATCTATGTATTTGCACCAGGGTTTGTTGATGAACCGCAACGTTTTGAGCTTGCGGGTGAAATGCTACGAATAACCTTCCCTTATATATTGTTTATATCCTTAACGGCGCTCTCTGCTGGAATTCTAAATACCTTTAACCAGTTTGCGGTGCCTGCTTTCACACCCACGTTTTTAAATCTTTCTCTGATTGCTGTCACGCTATGGCTCGCGCCGCATTTTGATCAGCCCGTTATTGCGCTTGCCTGGGGCGTATTTATTGCTGGAGTCGCTCAGTTACTATTTCAAATTCCTTTCTTGAGTCGTTTAGGCTTATTACCAAAATTTTCCTTACACGGTGCGAGCGAGGGCGTTAAAAAAATTGGCCGTCTAATGTTACCCGCCATTTTTGGTTCGTCTGTTGTACAGATCAATCTGCTTATTAATACGCTTATTGCTTCATTTTTAGCGGTGGGTAGCATTAGTTGGTTATACATCTCTGACCGATTTGTAGAATTACCATTAGCCATATTTGGTGTCGCCACCGCAACCATCATTTTGCCAAGATTGTCTAAACAATATGTGAATCAATCCACATCGGGCTTCAACCAAACGCTTGAATGGGCGCTAAAACTATCGATATTTATAGCCATTCCCTGCACAGTTGGCTTAATTTTATTAGCGAAACCGATACTGATTTCTTTGATCCAGTATCGTGAATTCACACTCCTTGATACAAATATGGCATCTCTAAGCTTGATAACATACGCTTTGGGATTACCCGCATTCATTTTGATAAAAGTATTAGCACCTGGTTTTTTTTCGCGCCAAGATACAAAAACTCCCGTTAAAATTGGTGTAGTCGCAATGCTATGCAACATCATTCTGAATTTGTTGTTTTTATGGATCTGGAGCACTTATACATTACCAGGGCCTCATGCTGCGCTGGCATTAGCCACCTCTATTTCTGCTTACATTAATGCCTTTCTGTTATTTTTTATGCTAAAAAAATCCGTATCCATTTCAATGCAAACCGCTTGGGTGAAATATTTAATACAAATCAGTGTCGCGTCTATCGTGATGATGATTCTGCTATATCAGGTAATACCCGCAACTACTCTCTGGCTTGACTGGACTGGATTACATCGCATCGCTGCACTTTTAGGCTTTATGCTACTGGGGGCAGTGCTGTATATTGTCGCGCTTGCCTTACTTGGCGTTCGAACCAGGCACTTCTTACTAAAATAATTGTAAGCAACGAAAATTGACATCATTTAAATGCAACTAATCCGTACTATTCAGAACTGTAACATCGAATACCAAAGTAATGCTTCGGGTAATGCCTCGGGTAATTCGATGAGCAATTCCATAGGAACAGTTGCAACGATTGGTAACTTTGATGGAGTTCATTTAGGCCACCAGTTTGTCATTAATAAAATTATTCAACAAAGCAAGGAATTAAGATTACCTTCGATGGTGATTTCTTTTGAGCCCTCTGCAAAAGAATTTTTTCTTGCAAACAATGCTCCTGCACGACTGACTAATTTTAGAGAAAAATTTTCATTGCTAGATAATTTTGGTATTGATCAGTTTGTATGTTTAAAGTTTAATCATGAACTATCCAGCATGCCTGCTGAAACTTTTATCAAAAGTATTTTAGTAGATAAATTACACATCAAGCATCTCACCGTTGGCGATAATTTTCGTTTTGGTAAAGATCGTAAAGGTGATTTAGAATTATTAAAAAAATTTGCAGTGAAATTAAATTATAGTGTTGAAGATACAGAGAGCGTTGTTAATAATGGAAAGCGTGTAAGCAGCACATCTATTCGTGAATTCCTTAATGAGGGTAATTTAGAGGCTGCTTCAAAAATGCTGGGTCGAAAATATTCTATGTCGGGCCATGTAATTCATGGCGACAAAAAAGGCCGGACGATTGGTTTTCCTACAGCCAATATTCCTGTCAGACGTAAAAATTGTGCGCTAAATGGAGTGTTTGCGGTCACCGCAACCCGAGCGGATGGCACTGAATGCCCAGGCGTAGCAAATATAGGGCATCGCCCCACGGTTGGCGGCACACGAACTCAGCTAGAAGTGCATTTATTCAACTTTTCAGAGCAAATCTATGGTGAATTACTGGAAATAACTTTTTGCAAAAAACTGCGTAACGAGAAGAAATTTGATTCATTTGAAGCTCTAAAAAATCAAATCAAAAAAGATGCTAAATCTGCTCAAGATTTTTTCAGTATTGCAGCCTAGATATATCTTATAAAGTAAGTTTAGACCACGCTACCATCCGTCATGACCGATTATAAAAACACATTAAATCTGCCCAAAACCTCTTTCCCCATGAAGGGCAATCTCGCTCAACGCGAGCCACAAATGCTGAAAACTTGGGAAAACAAGAATATTTACCAACAGCTGCGCGATGCGCGCATAGATGCCCGTAAAGAGGGCAAGACCTTCATTCTTCATGATGGTCCTCCTTATGCAAATGGAGACATTCATATCGGCCATGCAGTAAATAAAATTCTTAAAGACATCATTATCAAAAGCAAAACACTTTCTGGTTATGACGTTCCATATGTTCCGGGCTGGGACTGTCATGGACTTCCAATTGAACATCAAGTTGAGAAAAAAATAGGTAAGGCTGGCACCAAAAAAACACATAAGGAATTTCGTGAAGCTTGTCGTGTGTATGCAGCTAAGCAAATAGACAAACAGCGAACCGATTTCAAGCGCTTGGGTATTTTTGCTGAATGGGATGAACCTTATCGAACGATGGACTTTAGTTTCGAAGCAGACATTGTGCGTGCAATCGGTAGAATTTTTTCAAAAGGACATATTGTTCGTGGCTTTAAACCTGTTTATTGGAGTGTTGTCGGTGGGTCGGCTCTTGCAGAAGCTGAGGTTGAGTATCAGGACAAAACATCCTTTGCAATTGATGTGCGATTTAAAGTAATTGATGAGGATGCTTTTTTAGATAAAACAGATATAAAAGAAGGTGTCGGCCCGATATCAGTCGTTATCTGGACCACTACCCCCTGGACATTGCCCTCAAATCAGGCGGTTTCATTACATGCTGAACTAGATTACGTTTTAGTGGAGTGTGTAATGAATGATATCAAACAACGTTTACTACTAGCAGATGCTCTGCATGAAACGTGTTTGCAACAATATGAAATCGATGATTTCAAAGTTGTAGGTTCTTGCAAAGGCAAAGATTTAGAAAACATACTGCTGCAGCATCCGTTCTATGAAAAAATGGTGCCAATTATTCTTGGCGACCATGTCACGACTGAAACAGGCACCGGTGCCGTACATACGGCTCCTGATCATGGCGTAGACGATTTCAATGTGGGCAAGAAATATTCCATAGGTACCCTAAACCTAGTAGATGATCATGGTGTTTTTAAAGAAGGCACTGAATTATTTGCAGGTGAACACGTATACAAGGTGGATGAAAAAGTCATTGAAACATTAATTTCTCATAACAACTTAATACGTCAAACTAAATTTCAGCATAGCTTCCCACACTGCTGGCGTACAAAAACACCTCTCATTTATAGAGCCACTCCCCAATGGTTTATCAGCATGGGTGCAAATAATTTGTTAAAAGAGGTAAATGAACAAGTCGAGAAAGTAGAATGGATTCCTGACTGGGGTAAGGCAAGAATTGAAGGTATGTTATCCAGCAGCCCTGACTGGTGTATATCAAGACAAAGAACCTGGGGCGTCCCGATAACATTTTTCATTGACAAAAATACTGAACAACCTCACCCCAACACTGCAGTGTTTATTGAGCGTATTGCTACAAAAATTGAACAAGATGGTATGGATGCCTGGTATGAGCTAGACATAAATGAGTTTCTTGGCGATGAGGCAGACCAATATAAGAAAGTAACGGACACTTTGGATGTATGGTTTGACTCTGGTGTGACACATTATGCGGTTGCACAAAAACGACTAGAAGTCGCATTAGACAAAGGCGACAAGGTAAATCTATATCTGGAAGGCTCTGATCAACATCGCGGCTGGTTCCAGTCCTCTTTAAAAACAGCCACTGCAATGAATGGTAATGCTCCCTATGAGCAAGTGCTTACGCATGGCTTTGTGGTGGATGCTGATGGCAAGAAAATGTCTAAATCGATTGGAAATGTCGTTGCACCGCAAAAGATCTGTAACTCGATGGGAGCAGATGTTTTGAGACTTTGGGTATCTGCAACGGATTATAGCGGTGAGCTGAGTGTATCCGATGAAATTCTTAATCGCACTTCAGACGCGTATCGACGCATCAGAAATACATTACGTTATTTATTATCGAACCTAGACGGGTTTAACCCTGAAACAGATATCGTTTCATCAAATGAGATGATTTCGTTAGATTACTGGGTTGTTTGGAAAACCAATCAATTACAAAAAGAAATTTTAGTGCACTATGAAAAATATCAGTTTCATAGAATCTACAACTTAATTCATAATTTCTGTGTACTAGAATTAGGCAGTGATTACTTAGACATCATCAAAGACCGACAGTACACAACAAAAGCAGATAGCCCTGCGCGTAAATCTGCACAAACCGCCATGTTCCACATTGCAGAATCTCTAGTTCGCTGGATTGCTCCTATTTTAAGTTTTACAGCTGAAGAAGTATGGCAACATCTCCCTGGAGAACGTGATGATTCTGTTTTTATACACCATTGGTATGCATTAAATGATTTTGATAAAAATGGGAACATTGCAGATTCTGATTGGGAAGGAATACTCGAGTGCAAAGAAAAAGTTAGCAAACAGCTTGAAGAGCTTCGAAACCAAAAAAAGATTGGCTCATCATTAGAGGCTGAAATAAAAATTTGGAATGCACCTGAGTATATAAAGAAAATAAAGAATGATGAGCTGCGTTTTATCTTTATCACTTCGTATGCAGAAGTCATGACGGGCACTGCTCCCGATACTGCGCACAGCATGGTGAATGCAGATGGTTCAAAATATTTCATTGAAGCTAAAAAATCCCTTCATCAAAAATGTGTGCGCTGCTGGCACCATCGAGAAGATGTAGGTACAAACCATGAACATCCAGAACTATGCTCTCGCTGTGTAAGTAATTTGCCTGATGGTCCAGGTGAGGACCGCCAGTATGCTTAAGTGGCTTTGGTTAACCGCTCTGGTAATTATTTTAGATCAAGCCAGCAAACAAGCGGCTTTACAGTTGCTTACACTACATTCACCCAATAGTTTTTTACCCTTTTTTAATTTCACGCTAACCTTTAACAAAGGTGCAGCTTTTAGTTTTCTGAGTAGTGCAGGTGGCTGGCAACGTTGGTTTTTCACTGTATTAGCCATTGGTGTTAGTATCTTCATCTTTCTGTGGTTAAAGAAACTTTCTTCGAAAGAGAAACTGCTGGCTGCCAGCTTGTCTCTAATACTGGGTGGCGCTATTGGTAATGTAATTGATAGAAGTATTTATGGGCACGTTATTGATTTTATTGATTGGTTTTATCCTTCAGCTGATGGTTGTTTGCCTTTCTTTTTTTCAATCAACCAGATTACCTGTCATTGGCCCACCTTTAATATTGCGGATTCAGCCATATTACTAGGGGCAACACTTATGATCATACAAGCTATTTTTTCCAAAGAGGAAAGCAAGTAATGGAAGTCTTACTCGCAAATCCACGTGGCTTTTGTGCAGGTGTGGATCGTGCAATAGAGATAGTTGAACGTGCATTAAATATGTTTGGGGCGCCGATCTATGTCCGTCATGAAGTGGTGCATAACAAATTTGTAGTCAATAATTTAAAAGAAAAAGGTGCAATTTTTGTTGATGAATTACATCAAGTTCCAGATGGTTCAACCGTTATTTTTAGTGCTCATGGTGTGTCAAAGGCGGTTCAGGAAGAAGCCAAAAATCGAGACGTTCAAGTATTTGATGCTACCTGCCCTCTCGTTACTAAAGTGCATTTAGAAGTAGCAAGGTATAGCAAAGATGGTTTGGATACTATTTTAATAGGGCATAAAGGACACCCAGAAGTAGAAGGCACCATGGGTCAGTACGATAATTCAAATGGCGGCACAATACATTTAGTTGAAAACACAAGCGATGTAGAAAGCTTAAACATAAAGGACATCAATAAAACCGCCTTTGTAACCCAAACCACTTTATCGGTTGATGATACTAGTGATGTAATTGATGCACTCAGAAGTCGCTTCCCTAACATCATAGGACCTAAAAAAGATGACATCTGTTACGCCACACAAAATAGGCAAGATGCCGTCAAAAAACTAGTCACCTCTTGTGATCTTCTTCTCGTGATTGGCTCAAAAGCCAGTTCTAATTCAAACCGATTGCGTGAAATTGCCGATAAAAATGGAATACAAGCGCACCTCATAGACGGCCCTGAATTTATACAAGATACCTGGCTAGAAAATAAAAATAGGGTTGGTGTAACAGCCGGTGCATCCGCACCAGAAGTGTTAGTACAGCGTGTAATTCAACACTTAAA
>CAZVPJ010000062.1:0-4389 GCA_964629035.1 uncultured Thiotrichales bacterium
TAACCAGCTTTTTTTGGGGACATAATATTTGGTTTCCTGCAGCTATGTTGATCATTACGATATTTGTATTCTGGCGCCACCGCATGAACATAAAAAATTTACTCGATGGAAGTGAATCTAAACTTGGCAAATCAAAGAACGAAACTGCTTAGGCAGGTGGCTAAACTGATGGCCATACTTATTACGAGGCTACTTCACTATCCTTTGCAAGATCAGACCAAGATAGTATTCGTGTGATTATGTACTTGCATATAGAAAAAGTAACGTTAGACGGATACTTTTAAATCGATTCTAAAGACCACCTAGGTTGCACTTGGATTTGCAAATTTTGTGACTTATGGCTTGCGTCCAAACTCTCCTCTGCTAATTTCAGTATGCCAAGTTGTGCGACCATCGCAGCGTTGTCGGTGCAGAACTCTGGAGCTGGATAAAATACTTCCATTCCCTGTTTTGCTAATTTAGTTTTTAATTGTTGACGAAGCTTTTTATTTGCGCCTACGCCACCCGCTACTACTAGTGTGTTTGCATGACTATGCTCTAGCGCACGCAATGACTTTATAATGAGTGTATCTACCGCAGCATCTTCAAAAGCGCAGGCCACATCAGCACGTGTTTGCTCATCAATCAAAGACTGGTTTTTTTGCAGTTGTTTGAGCGTATTCAACACATGCGTTTTCAATCCACTAAAACTAAAATCCAGACCTGGCCGATCCGTCATCGGACGCGGAAAATTAAATCGTTTTGCATTCCCTTGCGTTGCCAATTTAGCAATCTCTGGGCCGCCTGGATAAGGTAAACCTAATAATTGTGCGGTTTTGTCAAAGGCTTCGCCCACTGCATCATCAATACTCTCACCCAATATAGAATAGCGTCCAATAGCATCTATTTTTACCAGCAAGGTATGACCCCCTGAGACCAGTAGCGCTACATAGGGAAACGCTGGAGCAATGTTTTCAATCAAAGGCGCTAACAGATGAGCTTCCATATGATGAATTGGAATTGCCGGCTTATCGATTGACCACGCGAGGCTGCGCGCAAAGCCCGCACCCACCAATAACGCCCCCATTAAACCTGGGCCTGATGTATAGGCAATTGCGTCAATATCCGCCAATGCTAGCTTGGCATCCATCAGGGTTTCTTGAAGCAGCGGCCCTAGCTTACGTATATGGTCGCGCGAGGCGAGTTCTGGCACTACGCCTCCGTATGGACTATGCAGCTCAATTTGAGAATAAAGCTTATTCGCCAGCAATCCAGCTGAATCACAGATAATAGCTGCTGCCGTCTCATCACAAGAACTTTCTATCCCGAGTACACGCATAGCATTATTATCACGCTATTTTACTACTCTGGTACATCATCATATTGGATAGATACATATAATAATGCCTTATATCCAGTCTAGTAATTTGATATTCACAACCCCAACTGTATAATCGCGGCTCTTTTTTGAATAAAGTAATTTCAACATAATATGCCTGGTGTACGAGTAAAAGAAAACGAGCCCTTTGATTTCGCTTTACGACGCTTCCGTCGATCTTGCGAAAAAGCTGGAACAGTCACTGAAGTTCGTCGTCGTGAGGCTTACGAAAAACCTACTGAAATTCGCAAGCGTAAAGCCGCTGCCGCAGTGAAACGTAACGCTAAACGTGTTTCACGCACCAGCTTACGTCGTCGTCGCCTCTACTGATATTTTATTTCATGCCTCCCAGATAATTTATGGGAAGTAGCAACTAAAATATATGTCAGCTCTAAAAGCTAAGCTAACAGAAGACATGAAAACCACTATGCGCAGTGGAGACAAAGATCGCTTACAAACTATTCGCTTAATACTTTCAGCAGTTAAGCAACAAGAAGTTGATACCCGCCAAGAGCAAAGTGATGATGACATCATTGCATCTCTAACTAGAATGCAAAAGCAACGTAGAGAATCTATCAGCCAATTTAAAACTGCCGGCAGACAAGACCTAGTCGATAAAGAAGAGCAGGAATTAGAAGTGATTAATGCTTATTTGCCCGCAGCACTTTCTGAAGATGAAATTGATACATTAATATCTGCAGCATTAACTGAGACTGGAGCATCAAGCATTAAGGATATGGGGAAGGTAATGGGGATCCTAAAATCAAAGCTCGCAGGTCGCGCAGATATGGGTTCAGTAAGCGCGAAAATCAAATCAGCACTTGGTCAAGCCTGAACCATTACGTTAGCAACGTCCTTACAATACCTGGTCTCGTATTAGTCGAACTGGACCTCAACTATCCACAGACTGCAGCTTTTACTATAATTACTCTTGCTAATGTATATAGTTTTAAATATCGTCTAAGCATTACTTACAGAGAACTTTGATAAAATATTCTTATAAAATTTAATAAGCTTACACTTCACCGCAATGCTCGAGCCTAGGAATATGCTCAGAACTTATCAACAAGCAGGTTTCACTCATCATGTCTGATCTAAAAAATGATCTTTTTATTCGCGCCTTACTAAGAAAAGATGTGGAGCGCACGCCAATGTGGATCATGCGCCAAGCAGGCCGTTATCTTCCAGAGTATCGAGCAACCCGAAAACGTGCGGGAGATTTTTTAGCGTTATGCAAAACACCCGAATTAGCTTGTGAGGTAACCATGCAACCGCTAGACCGGTATGGTTTAGATGCTGCGATTCTATTTTCCGATATTCTAACCATCCCAGATGCACTAGGACTTGGTTTACAGTTTAGCGAGGGAGAAGGACCCAGTTTTAAATCGCCCATTACCAACCTGGCAGATATAGATCGAATCACTCACTTAGAACCGGTTAACGAACTTAGCTACGTCACCGATGCGGTAAGCCTAATTCGCAAAGAGCTTGATGGTCGCGTGCCACTTATAGGCTTCTCTGGCAGTCCTTGGACCCTCGCCACCTATATGGTTGAAGGAAAAGGCAGCAAAGAATTTCATAAAGTGAAAGGTATGCTATACAAAGAACCCGATACTTTGGAAAAATTGTTATCGGTTTTAAGTAAATCCGTTACTGACTATTTAGCCGCTCAAATAAGTGCCGGTGCACAAGCCGTCATGGTTTTTGATACGTGGGGTGGAGTTTTATCAAAAGAGTGTTATCTCAAATATTCACTTTCTCCTATGCAAAAAATTGTGCAAGACCTTAAAAAACTGCCATTAGCTAAAGATGTACCCATCGTTTTATTTACCAAAGGTGGCGGTAATTGGTTAAATGAAATGGCAGCTACTGGCTGTGATGCACTGGGACTAGATTGGACTACTGAAATTAATCTCGCGCGCGCGCAAGTCGGCGAAAAAGTCGCATTACAAGGTAATTTAGACCCTTGCGTTCTTTATGGCAGTGACACGGTTATTCGTGAAGAAGTCAAGAAAGTGCTTGATAAATATGGCAAAGGATCGGGTCATGTTTTAAATTTAGGACATGGCATCCAGCAGTATGTTGATCCAGACAAAGTAACGGTGCTGGTTGATGCGGTTAAAGAATTCAGTCCTGAGTACCACTAGCACAAGAGTTGTTAATTAGCTCACGCAAAGACTTAACATTAATTCTTTGCATGCTTCGATTCTGAGTTTTACTTTTGGGTTGTTGATGCTGCTGACGTAAATCAAAGACTACTACTTCGATCTCGTTATTTTGATATTCAAAGCTTACTGTTGGCAGAAAAACAAAAACATTATTTATCTTTAATCGCCGCTCTGCCAGCTTCAACCTCAAATTCTTGGAATTGATAACCGCTACTATTTTTTCAACGGTAGCGGATGAAACATGAATACTTATCGGCGCGTTAACGCCTGCTGTACCTTCCAATACCGGACCTACCAAGTAGGGTGAAAATTCTTCTAGCCACAGCATAATAACTAACGCTATTTTACGTTCAGCTAATATTTTTTGATCTTGATCGGGTACAAATGTGTTTTGAAATACATTGATGGCTTGTTGAATTTCAAAGTTACTGGGTAATGAACCATGCTGAGAATTCCCCAACCTCTCGCTCGCTTTTAGCTTGGCACGATGAAAATCACGAACACCTTCTTGGATGATGATTTTTGCAGTTTCGTGGGCTAATGATTGTCTTAAGTGGTCTGACTTTTTTCGTCTCACGTTAATTTCTGTATTTAAAATAATCTACGCCAGAAAAAACTAGGGAAAACTGGCGAAAAACTAGGTAAAAAAGAGTAACGGAATGATTCAGAAAAGTTGTTCGGGTATTTCAATAACTTCTGCAGGCTCTCCACCTTGCTGCTGGAATGTAATTTGATTCCCTGCATCAACATTAGAAGTTGGAATGAACGCCTCCCTAAACGTTTCAGGTATACCCTGATTACTATCTTGATCAACAAGCAGGCCGGTTTTTGGATCTATTCTCATCGTTACGATACCGGTTGGCG
>CAZVPJ010000062.1:4489-9873 GCA_964629035.1 uncultured Thiotrichales bacterium
GTTAGTGAGTCTGCACTAAATAATACATTACCTTTATCGTCTTCTATGCGATCTATTAGATATGGCTCTATCTGATAACCACCATTAGCAAATACTGCATAGCCTCTTGCTAATTCAAGTGGGGTTACGGCACCCGAACCTAGCGCTAGGGTTAGATCATAAGGCAATCGTTCTTGATCAAAACCAAATTTTGTAACATGTTGCATAGCATGCCTGCGCCCCATGTCATTCAGGAGTCGAATAGAAACCATATTCCGTGATTTGAATAACGCCACCCGCAATCGAGTTGGCCCAAAAAATTTACCGCTATAATTTTGTGGCCGCCATGTATCTTCTAGCGCAACATCTTCAAACACCACCGGAGCATCATTGATAATACTTGCAGGGGTATATCCTGCATCTAATGCGGCTGAATAAATAAAAGGTTTAAAACTCGAACCAGGTTGACGCCTTGCCTGAATAGCACGATTAAATTTACTATAGTAATAATCAAAGCCTCCTACTAACGCAAGAATTCCGCCGTTGTGGGGATCTACTGAAACCATGGCCCCCGAGACATTAGGAATTTGAGCAAGCGACCAAAGCTTAGAATCTTCGGTAGTGACCCGAATTACATCACCAAGAGCGAACATTTTAGTGAAGTCTGTCGGCTCTTTACCCATAGAATTTTCATTCAAGTAGGGGCGTGCCCAGCTAGCACTTTTTAAATCAATTGACACATTCTGATCTGCGCCAAGGTAGACTTGTACAGATTCTTTATTAATGCCGGTAATAATTCCTGGCATTAATCCACCCACTTCTGTTAATTCACTCAGTGTTTCATCAAGCAATGCGGTATCGATCTCACCGGATTCTGTTGTGATATCCTCCATTGTAGACTCAGGTCCACGGTAGCCGTGTCGCGCATCGTAATTGCGCAAGCCATTTACTAAAGCATGCCTCGCGGCTTGCTGTAAGCGGGTGTCTACAGTGGTGTAGACACGATAACCTTTGTTATAGGCATCTACGGTACCAAAGCTGTCAACAATAAAGGCTCGTACCATTTCACCTATATAAGGTGCATCCACTTCCACCTTTGGATAATGACGTGATGCCGATACTTCTGCATCGAGAGAGTTTTGATAGGTTTCATTGTCTATAAAACCCAGCTGGTGCATTCTGCCTAACACATAATTTCGTCGCACCAGTGCTCGATCAGGATTTATAATGGGATTAAAGCGAGATGGTGCCTTGGGTAGACCGGCAATCATGGCCACCTGCGAGATTGAGAGCTCATCCACACGCAGGCCGTAATAAACGTCAGACGCTGCACCCACACCATACGCTCTGTTGCCAAGGTAAATTTTATTAAGATAAAGCTCGAGAATCTCATCTTTACTGAGTTCATGTTCAATCTGTAATGCCAGGAAAATCTCGCGTAATTTCCGCACATAGGTGCGCTCATTACCAAGGAAAAAGTTTCTCGCCAGTTGCATGGTGATCGTACTACCACCTTGCCGTTTTTGTCCGGTTCGCAGCACTTCGATCGCGGCGCGGATCAAACCTTGATAATCTACACCGGGATGCTGGTAAAAACGGTCATCTTCAGCAGCAAGGAATGCTTGTATGACAGGTTGTGGATAATCTTTGATCTGTAAGGGCTGGCGACGTTTTTCACCATATACGGCAATAAGCTTGTCGTCCCGGCTAAATACCTTTAGTGGTACCTGTAATTCCACGTCTTTTAATGTTTTTACACTAGGAAGCCCTGGAGCAAAATAAAGATACGCACCCACCCCAATGATGCCTACAACGACGGAGATCCCGAAAATTCCGATGAATACTAGGCGTAATAGCTTTAAAAACAATGGCATATGCTTACAATGGACGTTGATATAGTGAGTTAACTTAAAAGAAGGGTATCAGAACCCAAATAAATCGGTTCAGCAAGTAGTTTGCGAAAACCACCATTTGATATAGAGTTACGCACAGTTTCTAATATAGTTATATATAACCTAATCATAACCATCACAATATTTGAAATAATTAATTACCAACGTGTTATTTTTTAATAAAAATAAAGGCCCAGTCGTAGGCTTAGATATTAGCTCTTCCTCAGTAAAAGCTATGGAATTCTCGCAAACCAGCAGTGGCTATCGAGTAGACCATTATGGCGTTGAGCCTCTTCCTTCAAATGCCGTGACCGAAAAAGTAATTTCTGACATCGATGCCGTTGGCGAAAGCATAAGACAAGTGATGAAGAAGTCTAGTTCCAAGGCTAAAAATTGTTGTTTAGCAGTGGCCGGCTCAGCAGTTATCACTAAAGTGATCACCATGCCTGCTAATCTTAGCGAAGAAGATTTAGAAGGCCAAATTCAATTAGAAGCGGATCAATATATTCCTTACGCTCTGGAAGAAGTTAATCTAGATTTTGATATCTTGGGCCCTACCGAAGAAAATGCTGAAACTATAGACGTACTACTGGCCGCCTCGCGAAGCGAGAATGTAGATATGCGTGTAGCGGCTGCAGAAGCAGCCGGACTATCTCCCATCGTAATTGACGTTGAAGCCTATGCCATAGAAAACGTGTTTCCGATTTTAACGGAAACCATTGATGGAAGAGGGCGTGACAAAACTGTTGCCATACTGGACATTGGTGCAACGATGACCAGTCTGAACGTGCTGGATGATCATAAAATGGTCTACACCCGTGAACAACCCTTTGGCGGCAAGCAACTTACTGAAGAAATTATGCATCAATATGGCTTAACCTATGAAGAGGCTGGTTTAGCCAAAAAAGAAGGGGGGTTGCCAGAAAATTACGTATCCGATCTGCTCGAACCCTTTAAAAATACAGCTGCCCAGCAAGCCAATCGCTTTTTACAATTTTATTACTCGGCAAGCCAAAATGTAACCGTAGACCACATTCTATTAGCGGGGGGCTGTGCAGCAATACCCGGCCTAGATGAGCGAATCGCCAATGAAACTGGCATACAAACTACTATTGCAAATCCATTCAGTCATCTATCATTAGGCTCTAAAATCAATCCTCAAGCATTAGGTACGGACGCACCTTCCATGTTAATCGCTTGCGGCCTCGCGCTCAGAGCATTTGATTAAGGGGCTTAAGACTAAAGATGGCTAGAATAAATTTATTACCATGGCGTGAAACGCGCAGGAGTGAACAGCAAAAGGAGTTTTTCACTCTCATGGCAATGGCAGCGGCCCTATGTGGATTGGTGGTATTACTCACGCATTTTGAAATTAATGGCAGAATCAGCCATCAAGAAAACCGTAATCAGTTTCTTACCAATGAGATAAAAGTCTTAGACGGAAAGATAAAAGAAATCAAAAAACTTGATTCAACCCGCCAAGCGTTAATTGAACGCATGGATGTAATCCAAAACCTACAAGCCGCTCGCCCCGGTGTGGTTCACCTTTTTGATGAATTGGTACATACACTCCCTGAAGGTGTCTATCTTTCAAGCCTGAAACAGTCAGCAAACAATCTGAGTTTGTCTGGCCAGGCGGAATCGAATGCGAGGGTGTCGTCTTATATGCGTAAAATTGAAGATTCTGAGTGGTTGGCAAACCCAAGTTTAGGTGTAATCGAAACCAGAGATACGGAGCTCACCCGAATCAGTAGCTTTAACCTCACTGCCCAGCAAGTTAATCCCAATATAGAAGAACAAGAAAACTAAATTATTAGAATATGGATTTCGCAGAACTACAAAATGTAAATTTCAATAATATTGGTACGTCACCATTGTGGGTGAAGGTATTGCTTATTGGACTGGTCTGTATAGCCATACTCTTTGCCGGCTATTGGCTGCACCATAAAAATCAATTGGAAGGTTTAAAAAGAGTTCAAGCTCAAGAACTCGAGCTTAGAACTACATTTGAAAATAAAGCTGAAAAAGCTGCAAATCTAGACTTGTACAAAGTTCAGCTAGAAGAAATGCGTCGAACGTTTGGTACCTTATTACGTCAGCTGCCCAGCAAAACAGAAATACCGGCTTTGATTGTAGATATTTCTCAAACAGGCTTGGCAAGTGGTTTAGAAATAGAACTATTCAAACCCAATCCTGAATCACGCAAAGAATTTTATGCCGAAAAACCTATCAGTTTAAGGGTTAAAGGTGAGTACCATCAGTTTGGTTCTTTTGCGAGTGAAATTGCAGCACTTCCTCGAATTGTAACCTTACACAATATTACACTCAGCCCAACTGATGGTAAGAACCAAAAAATGACCATGACAGCCACTGCAAAAACCTACCGTTACCTAGATGAGGATGAGTAATGAGTAGGAGAATCGCATTATTTAAAAGCCCAATATTTTGGACGCTACTTATAGTCTCAATGACATCATTGTTATCGGGTTGTGGCAGAGAAATGCGGGACCTGGAAGATTATGCAGAGGAAGTAAAGTCTCGTGAACCTCCCGGTATTGACCCTATTCCTGAAGTAAAGCCTTACCAGAGCTTTAAATATCAAGCGAACAATGCGCGTAATCCATTTGATTCAACCATTTTCCAAACCAAGATTGTGCAAAATATTAGAAAAACAAATTCTACTATTTCACCAAATCCAAATCGGACACCTGAGTTTTTAGAAAATTTCCCACTAGACACATTACGCATGGTAGGGACATTAGAACAGCAAGGAACTCTTTGGGCCTTGGTACAAACACCTGAGAAAACCATTCAACGAATTTCAGCTGGAAACTATCTTGGTCAGAACAATGGCAAAGTTCTTGGAGTAACAGATGCAGGGATTAAACTAGAAGAAATCATCCCTGATGGATTTGGCGGCTGGCGTAAACGTGACGGAAACATTGCGTTAAGTGAGTAACATGTCAATTCAATTCCATACCAGCAAGGATACAATAAGGGGCGTTATGCCATGAATGAATCATCACCAAATTCACAGAGTCATAATAGAGTTAAAATGTTAATTACTAAAATAAATATCAAAACAACTTTAGCAAAAGGAATTACTGCACTGTTTCTTTTCTTAACTGCAATGACTGCCTTTGCTCAAAATGAGCTGCAAGATATTAAAGTCGCAAGCTTGCCGAATGATGAGATTCAACTATCACTACAGTTCACTAACCCACCAACAGAACCACTTGCTTTTACGATCGATAACCCTGCACGTATCGCCTTAGATTTTCCTGGAACGAATAGTGCACTCGCAAGTCGTTTCCAAAATATTGGTATAGGCGTAGCACAAAGTGTAAATGCCGCTGAGGCAAAAGGACGAACGCGGGTAGTTGTAAATTTAAGCCGCATGGAAGAATATAAATCCAGCATATCAGGCAATAACTACATCCTAACGATTGGTTCAGCATCAGGCACCAATGCAGTTGCAAGCACACAACCACAACTTGAAAGTACTGTTAAAGC
>CAZVPJ010000063.1:0-9667 GCA_964629035.1 uncultured Thiotrichales bacterium
AGTCGATACTTTACAAACCACGTAGTCTTGAAAAATAATGATAGCTTGTTCTTAATAAATCAAAAAACAGAAAACATGACCTTTCAAGTATGTTTGGAATCATTTTTTTTGCTTGAGAATACCTGCAAATAAAACTTGAATTTGACCTAAAGCTAAAAAAATATTTTTTAAAATCTCTAACAGTATATGTTGTTTTACGATTAAAATTATCAGATGGTTCGGCAAGGCTGTAGACTTTAACGTTAAAATCAACCAATAACTTATAGCCGTGTCGCTTGGCTCTAACTGGAAGCTCTAAATCTCCACATTGCTTAAATGATTTGTCATCGTACAAACCAATATCTAAAAAAACTTTTATCGGTATCAACACGCCTCTGCCTGTCAAATAATCCACTTCTTCAATATAATTAACAGGATAAGTTGTAGCGGATTTACCTGTGTTCGGAAATGAATATTTAGCCGTTAGCCAATTTACATGTGCCCCACCATCTTTGATTATGTCCGGATAATTTAGCTCTAAAACAACTGAACCAATTAGCGCATTAGGATACTGATTATATGATTTTTTTATAGCACTAAAATATTCAGGCTTAATAAGCAAATCATCATTTAGCAAAAGAACCAAGTCATTATCATCACCAATATCTATTGCTCTAGATATACCTAAATTTACTGAGCCAGTCCACCACAGATCGCCATTGCCTTGCAACAGATGCACTTTTGGGAAATTATTTTTAATCATCTCAGATGTTTCATCGGTTGAACCATCATCTACCACAATAATCTCTACATTTGAATCTGCATATTCACTCAAATTGGCAAGACAATTACCTGTTATCTCGCAACGATTGTGCACTGGAATCACAACATATATAGTTGGAGGTGTATTATTTAGATCGTCGGAAAACATTCAAACATTATTTTACTAGTTACCAAATTTGGTAATTTAAAAAGAAAGGGGATTCAATAAAAACCACTTTTACCTGCGAAGAAAGACACTGTCACATTGCAGAATCCTTCCATCCTTTTTTGAACTATGCTGAAAAATATCCCCAGCATAATCATAACCCCAATCAACCAAAATAGAATATATTTCTGGGAAAAGAGCTTGACCCTTGTACAATTCAACAAATGACATTTCTATCAATATCACCTCTGCTTGTTGAATTATCTGGCTACCTCCATTAAGAACATCTCTTTCAAACCCTTGCACATCAATTTTAACTAACAAGGGGAATAAAATCATTGATCTTTTAATCAATCGATCTAATTTATTAACCTTTACTTGTATAGTTTCACTACTTATGGAAGTTTCAGGAAACGCATCTTTATGCTGATTATCTTGCGACAAAAAAGATGATGACGTTGACGAAGCATTCAAATTAAAGTCGACCTTTCCTTCATCATTACCCAACCCACAATTATAACTAGTGAAATTAGTATTACTGACCATATTATCAGTAAGAATTTTATAGATCATAGGTATAGGTTCAAATGCAAATATTTTAATATTAGGAAAAACTTCTGCTATAGCTTTAGAAAATGATCCTTCACTTGCACCAATATCAAGAACTGTATTAAATCCATAATCTGTAAACCACTTTTGGTTTAGCTTCAAATATGTATCAATATCGCCACCAGTTAAACGATAAGAAAGCAGTGATGGCCTTTCAAGCAATCTTAATGAGTGATAAATCTTTCTTCCAACACTCTCTAGAATAGCCATATATTAAATATTAAGGTTAAATTATTAAGATTGAACAATAATTCACTTGGCAGGAGGCTTATCATTCAATACCAAAGCTTCACACATGCGATGTATAACACCATCTACATCTACTTTATGACTCCAATTTAACTTTTGTTTCGCAGCATATGGATTTGCAAAGTTAGTAGGAATATCTGATGGACGGAATAATTCTGGATTGATATTCACGTAATCATTCCAATCAAGGCCATAAAAATCAAAACTTTTCTCAATGAAATATTTCAAAGACACTGACCTACCAGTTGCAATCACAAAATCTTCAAGCTTATCAAGCTGCAACATTGCCCACATTGCTTCAACATAATCAGGAGCCCAACCCCAATCTCTGACAATGTCGATATTTCCTAAATTTAGTTTAACATCTTGGCCATTTGCAATTTTAGCGGCTGCTCTTACAATTTTCTGAGTTACAAATCGCTCTGGACGTAGCACTGACTCATGATTAAATAAAATACCCGTGCATACACGAAGATCATATGCTTTACGATAATTGCTTGTTAACCAATGTGCTGATGACTTTGCAACGGCATAAGGACTCAATGGTTGAAACGCTGTGCTTTCATCAGCCGGTTTGTTGCCAGTATCTCCAAAACATTCGCTTGAACCTGAATTATAAAGTGACATTGGCTTGCCAATAAACCGAATTGCCTCTAGGAGATTTAATGTCCCGCTAGTAATACTCTCCATTGTTTCAACAGGCTGCTCAAATGAAAGCCCAACTGACGACTGGCCTGATAAATTATATATTTCATTTGGATAAAATTTCCCCAATACTTCTAGTACATTTCTAAAGTCATTACTCGCCATTGAAGCAAGTCGCACTTTAGATTTAATATTTAACTTCTCTAGGTTTGTAAAATTATTCGTCATCGCATCACGAGACGTTCCAATAACTTCATATCCCTTGTTTAATAAGAATTTCGCCAAGTAAGAGCCATCTTGGCCAGAAATACCACATATAAGCGCTCTCACGTAAGAAGCCTTTGATAAACATCCACAGTGTCGCTAGCACACTTCCCCCACGTAAATAACTTGATTCGCTCACGACCACGCTGTATTAATTTCTCTCGCTTTTCATTGTTGTACAAAACACGCTCCAACTTATCCCGTAGATCATCAACTGATAATGGATCAAAATATTCACCCGCATTTCCAACAACCTCTGGGATTGAACTTGTATTACTACATATTACTGGGCAATCAAACCCCATAGCTTCAAGAGGAGGTATACCAAACCCTTCATATAATGACGGGTACACAAACCCAACCGCTGTTTTATATAAGTCTGCAAGCACTGAGTCATTTCCAAACATTTGCTGAACATTATTATCTGCAATCCCTAAGAGCTCCATTTGATTCCGCTCTTCATCGGTAAATACTCCTCCACCGAATGTTTTCAGCATAAAATCATTCTGTAATTTACGGGATCTTGCATAAGCATGTAGCAACGCCTTAAAATTTTTATAAGGACGACTACGTTCCCCCACATATAATATAAAAGGTTTGCTTAATTTTTTATCTATAGCCTGACTATTCTCATCAAAATTTACGGCAAAACCTAAGTGTATTACAGATATTTTATCAGAAGGAATATCTAATAATTCGATGAGATCTTTTCTTGTATTTTCTGAAATACAAATTATATGATCCGCTCTATCTATAGCTATTTTTTTATCATCTCTTAAGGCTATATCAGGAGAAAAGTTATCAGGGTATATCTCATGAATCATGTCATATACTGTCAAAACAACCTTAGAACATTTAGGTGCAGCACTTTCAGATGAGTAATAGGTTTCATGTACAATTTCTGGTTGAATATTTTTAAGCGTTCGTTTAGCTATAATTTTGTTAGCCCCTTTGATCAATCGTTTTGTATACCGCATTCCAGATATATGTTTACCATAGACCTTTACACTTGAGGATGCATTTTTAAGATACCTATTCTTGAAATATGGCGCTACAACACATGCGTCGATTTCAGAATATTTTGCTACTTCATAAGCTAGCTCTATAAAGTATCTTGATACACCCCCATATTCTTGAAAACTAAATATCTGATGATCATAGGCAATTCTCATTATTGATTTGAATCACTTCTTTTAACTTGGTCGAGCAACATTTTATGGTCCGCTAAAGTTTTTGTTTTTAGGGGATAGCGCACCGCTGAGGAGAATAATTTCATTAGCCTCGACATGGCTAATTTAAAAAATATAGTATTGATGCGTTTTCTTGTTAGAATATGCCAATTTTGGTGGCTATATAAGTTTAATCCTAATTTTTTAGCAATATACTTCAATGTTCTATGCTGGAAAAAACTAATATGCTGCCCTGTCGGAAATGCATAGTACCACCACTCTCGCTCAGGGGGTTGATCATCATATAGCTCAGTTGTAAAAATTAATGTCCTCTCTTTTGTTAGCGCTAATTGTTGCTCAATGAATAACATAGGGTCTGAGGTATGTTCAAGAACCTCAATTGCGGTAACTCCATTAATAACACTATTTTCACCAACATACTCAAAACCGCGTGCAAAAATATTCTCACAGTAAATATCATTCCATAGAAACTCAAACCCCATGTCTCTCATCAATCTCGTAAGTAATCCATAACCGCCTGCAACATCCACGTAAGTCCCTTTAGAATCAAAAAATAGGCTAATAATGATTGATAGTTTACGAGCTACATTATAGTTACGGCTTACTAACCCTGTATCTGCATCTGCTATAGCCTCGGAATATGCTTCTTCAAGCCAATATGGGTCTTCTGTCTGAAGTAGACCACAATTTTGGCAAAACCAATATTGCACATTATATTTGCCCAATATAATCTCAGTGAAACATTTTTCACGTTGGCTACTGCAAATGGTACAAATTGAATCTTTATCTGATTGCATTAAATATTCTTCTTAACACTTTCTTGTGTGACTTACCTGAATAAAATATGGAGTCTGTATACTTATCTGCCTCTTTATCTCTAACTACAAAAGGTGGAATATTAAGAGGAAAAGTAACTTCTTCAGTCTTCATATTAGAAAAAATACTATTGCTATTTGTATGTGTTGCATTTTCCCCAAACCCAATATTGGACACCAAATTATTGATTGGTAAAACACAAAGCCCTCTGTTTACCAAATGCGCAAAAAGCCATTGGTAACCCCAAGCATCAATCTCACCCACTCTTACTCTATCAAATACGTTGCTCCAGTATTCAACCTCTGCTGTATCACTAAATATATTATTTAATAAGTTGCACTCTTTAATTTCATTCCACATTTTTATTTCTACATCGAATTGTTTCCACGCTCTTCGCCAACTAGCCCAACCCCAGATGTGCGAATAACGTGAAAAATAGAAGCTATAGTTATCCTGCTGAGTGCGTGAAAATTGAAAATTATCACCACTAATTGACATAATTCTTTCATCATCACGATATAGTTCCAATAGTTGCTCACAATACTTAAAAAAACTTGAATGCGGAAGACAGTCATCTTCAAGAAAAATGGCTTCTTCAACCTGCTCAAATACCCATGAAATCCCACTTGATACACGACCCTTACATCCAAGATTACTATTTGAATAATTTGTAATAACTTCGCATTCCCAATTCACCCCCTCTATAATGGATTTGGTTTTTTCACATAACCCTTTTTCACCATCTCTGCCTATTCTGGGTCCATCAGCAATAACCAATAACTTCTTAGGTTTAGCTTTAGCTATTTCATCAAAGACCCTTTTAGTCATCTCAGGCCTGTTAAATACTATGAATGCCACTGGCGTTTCACAAGTATACTGTTTACTATTCATTCTTCTTTCACCCCAGGTCCTTGATTCCTTGGTACGCAGCTTGATCAAAAATTACTAGACTGGACTGGACTTTATATCTACGAGTAACTGGTGCCAAAATAGCTAGCATTATAATGAAAATAATATGGCTTATATTATACAGATATCTATTTTAACCAACCACATAGTTGATCAAGATGAAGCCTGCATGGGTTAAATTACTTCCACGCAGCATTCGAGAAAAAGTTGAAGGGCGTCCTACATTACTGAGGGCGACACATAACTCTGGTTGGTTATTCTTTGATAAAATTGTGAGACTTGGGTTTGGGTTATTTGTATCCGTTTGGGTAGCACGTTACCTTGGGCCAAAACAGTTTGGCTTGCTTAGCTATGCATTTGCTTTGGTTGCACTATTTTCTGTAATAGCAAAATTAGGGTTAGATGGTATCGTAGTAAGAAATCTTGTACGAAATCCAGAATATAAGGAAAATTTGCTTGGCACAGCCTTTATCCTCAAACTCTTATCAGGCATTGGAACATTTCTGTTAGTAGTCTTTGTTATAAATATATTACGGCCAGAAAATTTAATAACTTTTTGGCTAATTGCAATAATTGCACTGGGCATAATCTTTCAAGCATTTGACGTTATAGATTTCTGGTTTCAATCTCAGGTTGAGTCTCAATATGTCGTAATTCCAAAATGCTTTGCGTTTATTACAGCTTCCATTACCAAAGTTATATTAATCCTATATCAAGCACCGCTAATTTATTTTGCGTATGTTGCACTGGGAGAGATTATTTTGGGATCAATTGGGCTTATTCTCACTTACTATTGGCGAGGCATGCATATTTTTGATTGGCGTCCGATTAAAAAGCAGGCGCAATCACTAATTAAGGATAGCTGGCCCTTAATTGCTGCGAGCCTTGCTATTGCACTATATATGAAAATTGATCAAGTAATGTTGGGAGAAATGATAAATGATAAGGAAGTAGGCATATATAGTGCTGCTGTAAAAATATCAGAAATATGGTACTTCATCCCAATGGTAATTATCTCATCAATTACACCCGCTTTAATCAAGACAAGGAGCAAAGATGAGGATTTATACTATAAGCATTTATCAAAAGTATTTAAATTTATGGTCTTATTTGCACTTATCATAACTATCCCCATCTCCTTTACTTCAGAGACAATTATCGCTTCACTCTTTGGAGACAATTATTCTGACGCTGCACCCATTTTATTTATACACGCTTGGGCAACCATATTTGTATTTTTAGGTGTCGCACAAAGCCAATGGTTTTTAAATGAAGGACTCATGTCATACTCTATGTACCGATCGATAGGTGGAGCAATATGCAATATATTTCTTAACCTAATGTTAATTCCTAAATTTGGCGGTATTGGTGCAGCTATAGCTACCGTTATTTCATATTCTTTTTCCAGCATTATTTTTAATTTATTTAACAAGAAAACTAGAAAAATCTTCTTCTTGCAATTGCAAGCATTGAATCCAATTGAACATATAAAATGTATAACTTAATAAAAAAATACACCCTTTCACATGCGTTGATTATCGCTAAAGAAAAAAAAGCATCATTAAGCAACACATATAGACGACTTTCTTATTCACAGGAAGGCGAAGATCTTATTCTCACAAGGTTATTTGGAAAAAAGAATAATGGTTTTTACATTGATGTAGGGGCACACCATCCTCTTAGATTTTCTAATACTTATATTTTCTACAAACGTGGGTGGAGTGGAATAAACATTGAACCCAATCCTGATGCATTAGCTCTATTTAATCGGTATCGAAAACGAGACATTAATTTATCTTTAGGAGCAAATAAATCAGATGGCGTATTAGATTACTTCATGTTTAATGAACCAGCACTTAACTCGTTTAATGAGGCATTATCAAAGGAAAGAGATGGAATGGCGCATTACAGAATTGTTAACAAAAAAACAATAAAGGTTCAGCGATTATCAAAAATCCTCGAAGAAAACTTACCAGATGGAATAAAAATAGACTTTTTATCCATTGATGTTGAGGGATTTGATCTGAACGTATTAGAGTCTAATGATTGGGTGCGTTTTCGACCAAATTGTGTACTTGTTGAAGACAAGGACTTTAATCTTGCATTAGCAAACTCAAACCCTATAAATCGTTTCATGAACAAAAATAATTATGATTTATTTGCAAAAACTTATAATACTTTAATCTATATAAACAAAGACCTAAAAATTAATTAGCAGCTTATAATTATTACTGACCGAGTGATTCATAAGTGGCAGTAGCGACATTTAACTAAAATACATAATATTTCTAATAAATGTTCTTTTCATTTTCTCAGCCATTAAGCAGACTCTTTAACTGTATTGTGTTCAGGCCTTTTAGATAATAACTCTTGTTATTTGAAATAAACATAAAAAAAACTTTGGTAGTTTAATCATCGAATGTCCTAAAATTTACGCTCGACATTAGCCCTCTAGTAGCAATAAACAATACTATTTAGGTAAAACCTAAATTATTATTAATTAATAATAATTAAAAAGGTATATCGTCGTCAAAATCATTAGAAGTTGATGATCCAGCAGCTACAGGTTCTTGCTGAGACTGCGGAGATGATTCTGGCATAGATGCAACACCACCACCTTTCCCACCTAGCATTTGCATTTCATTGGCTACAATTTCTGTAGTGTAACGATCATTACCGCTTTGGTCTTGCCACTTGCGGGTTTGTAGGCGACCTTCAATGTAGACTTGCGAACCCTTACGCAGGTATTCACCAGCAATTTCAGCTAGGCGGCGAAAAAATACGACTCGATGCCATTCTGTTTTCTCAACTTTCTCACCGGAGGTTTTATCATTCCATGACTCAGAAGTGGCTATCGTGATATTACAAACCGCTTGCCCGCTAGGCATATATTTAATTTCTGGATCCTGCCCTAAATTACCGACTAATATAACTTTGTTTACGCCTCTTGCCATTTCACTTCACCTATAATTGGAATCTAATAGTACTGTAGCTCTATTTTACGACTTAATGATTTAAAATACACGGGATGTATTGCAAATGCTGGTTTTTTAATCAGCAACTTATGTATCCAACAAATTAGATGAATATGTTCGCCTAATAAACTGATTTTTATGAACTCATTTGGCCCAGTTATTATTATCAATGCTAACATTTTATTTCAGCACTAAGGACCATTTCGATTTATCTACTTTGAATGCAATAACAAGTATATTAACGAGTTTGGTCTAAGCAAAATTCATGAAAGAAATCAGTATTCGCGGCGCGCGAACTCACAACTTACAAAATATCGATGTAGACCTACCCAGAGATAAACTCATCGTTATCACCGGCTTATCTGGGTCAGGCAAGTCATCTCTCGCTTTTGATACTATCTTTGCAGAAGGCCAACGACGCTACGTGGAATCACTCTCGGCCTATGCGCGCCAATTTCTCGCACGTATGGATAAACCAGATGTGGATTCTATTGATGGGTTATCGCCATCCATATCTATTGAGCAAAAAGCTACATCACACAATCCACGCTCTACCGTCGGCACGATTACCGAGATTTATGATTATCTGCGCTTGCTGTATGCGAGAGCCGGCACACCCAGGTGCCCTAGTCACCATATTGATTTACATGCCCAAACCATCAGCCAAATGGTAGACAAAGTGCTTTCCTTTAAAGAGGGAAAAAAATACATGCTGCTCGCACCTATTGTTCAAAACCGCAAAGGTGAGCATGTGCAATTACTTGCAAAATTACAGGCTGATGGTTTCATTAGAGCGCGTATTGATGGCGAAATTTACGAACTAGATTCTCCCCCTAAACTAGACCTTCGAAAAAAACATAGTATTGAGGTGGTTGTAGATAGATTCAAAATCAAACAAGACTTAAAGTCACGCTTGGCCGAATCTTTTGAGACGGCATTAAAGCTTGCTGATGATATAGCTGTTATCTGTTCTATGGATGATTCGAAAGAAGCTGAGCTAACCTTCTCAGCAAAATTTGCTTGCCCTAAATGTGGCTATAGTTTAAACGAACTCGAACCACGGCTATTCTCTTTTAACAATCCGGTAGGCGCTTGCAGTGATT
>CAZVPJ010000064.1:0-9652 GCA_964629035.1 uncultured Thiotrichales bacterium
TAAATCATTATTAGATGGTCACAGTAAGGCGGTTCAACAAGTCAGTGATTTGATTGAACGCGTCGCTAATACCAGCGCTAATGTACTGATCTTAGGCGAGTCCGGCACAGGTAAAGAAGTTGTCGCTCGTAGTATCCATACCATTTCCAATCGTGCAAAAAAATACTTTGTTCCTGTAAATTGTGCAGCCATTCCACAAGAGTTACTTGAAAGTGAATTGTTTGGGCATGTTAAAGGCGCTTTTACCGGTGCAATCACAGATCGCAAAGGCAGGTTTGAATTAGCAGAGGGTGGAACACTATTTCTGGATGAAATAGGAGATATGGACCTAAATATGCAAGCCAAGTTGTTGAGAGTGCTACAGGAAAAAGTGTATGAGAGAGTCGGAAGTGGAAAGCCATTGACGGCAAATGTGCGTGTGATTGCAGCCACACACCGTAATTTGGAAGAAATGGTAGCAAAAGGAGAGTTTAGAGAGGACCTCTATTATCGTTTGCATGTTTATCCTATTGATTTACCCCCATTGCGAAGACGTTGTGAAGACTTGCCATCTCTAGTGTACGCAATCACAGATAAAATAAAGAAAGATACTGGTGCAGAAGTAAAAGTGACACCCGATGCCATGTCTGCATTAGCGCGGTATACCTGGCCGGGTAATGTAAGAGAATTATCAAATTTGCTTGAGCGACTCAGCATTTTATATCCTGATAAAGTCGTTGATGCGGCTAAGTTGCCAAGTAAATATAGTACTTTTACTAATCCAAACCTAGAAACGAATGCATTCATTAATGAAAATATTTCGCCGGCTAATGATGGAATGTCCGATCAAGATTTTGAAGACATTAATAATGTGCAAAACACGGTGGGTTTGCCCGTGCTTACAAGAGAAGGGTTGGACTTAAAGTCACATATTACTTCAGTTGAACAATTTTATATTTCACAAGCTTTAGAACTGGCTAATGGTGTAGTCGCTCAAGCAGCTAAATTATTGGGTTTACGCCGAACAACACTCGTCGAAAAATTGAAAAAACATCAATTCCAACGTGTTTCAACGTCATAATATTGACATTGATTCATGTGATAAAATTATAAGGTCCTGTTAAATAAAGCAAAACTAAAATAGGCATGTAGCTTGCATAGTAGATAATGCGCGTCAAATTTATGCGCATTGACAATTTACTACGCGAGGACATGCAAATGGAAGTAGCAATAGACAATAGGAAACAAGCATTAGAAAGTGCTTTTGATAATTTTAATCGTGTTTCAGAAGACTTAACCTCTGCATATGATCAGCTCGAAAATAGAGTTGATTCTCTCCAAAAAGAATTGGTTGAAACTAAAAATGAAAAGTTTCATCAATTAATCGAAAAAGAAAAACTCGCTGATAGGCTATCCATATTATTGCGTACATTACCCGTTGGGATTGTAGTGCTAGATGATTATGGAATTATTATTGAAAACAATGAAATTGCAAATGAGCTTATAGGTGCTCAGTTACTTTCTGAGTCTTGGAATAAAATCGCTAAAAAACATTTGGTTGAGGGATATTCAGGAAATTGTGAAGTTAGTTTAAAAAATGGTAATCGTATATCCTTAAAAATTGAATCTCAGAAGCGTAGTGAAGGAAAGATCATCATCATTAATGATGTGACGGAAGAATATAGTTACCACGAATCAATAAGTAGAAAAGAAAGATTAGAGTCATTAGGTAATATGGTGGCTTCATTAGCTCATCAAGTACGTACACCTCTATCGGCTGCTTTTCTTTATGTGTCGAGCTTAGAAAAGCGTATAGATAAGCAAGCTACTCCATTTCAATTAGTCGAAAATATAAAACATTGTTTGCGAAGCTTAGAAGAAACCGTAAATGATATGTTGTCCTTTGCGAAAGGAGAATGGCAACTCAATGATGTAGTAAGTGTTGAGCATCTCGTTAGGCATATTCGTGATGATGTTGAGCATGAGTTTGGTAACTACTTGATTGAAATCAATGAATCAATTTCATCTGATAATGCTCAAGTTTCCGTAAATTATGTAGCATTCTGGGGAGCTATCAAGAATGTTATTCACAATGCTATTCAAGCAAGTGAATACGATGCAAAAGTATTGATTGAAATTAAATCCGAAGGTAAAGAAATTGTTATTTCCATCCATGATAAAGGTTTAGGCATATCTGATGAGCTTAAACAAAAAATATTTGAGCCATTTTTTACAACCAAAGCTGGGGGTACTGGTCTAGGCTTGGCGGTGGTTAAATCAATAATAGAAGCGCATCGTGGCATTGTTGAAGCTAAAGATGAAGTTCCACATGGCTTATGTATTGATATACGTATTCCAAAACATCAAAGTTTTTCACCATTATCTAGTTTGAGTGATCAAACGAAAATATCCAGTTAATTTAAATACGTTTTAAAGGTTAGGTTATGCAGGGAAAGAATATTTTAATAGTAGAAGATGATGTGCAACTAAGTCATGCCATAGCGGGCACTATCCGTGATCATGGTTTTACCGCATTTGAATCATCTTCACCCATGAGTGCAATGGGTATGCTTGGAAGAGAACATATTGACATGGTCTTAAGCGACATACAGTTTGAAAAATCTGTGAGTGAAAACGATTCTATAACAGATGGTTATCAGCTCTTAGAAGCTATTAAAAATAAAAATATAGCATTACCCGTTGTATTGATGACGGCTTATGGAACGATAGAAAAAGCAGTTTCATGCATTAAAAATGGCGCTTGTGATTACTTGGTAAAACCATTTGATATAGATCAATTGATCAATATTGTTAAAAATAATATCCAAGCTAAATTTTTAAAGACAAGTAGTGATGATAATTATATCTCTGTAGATAAAAAATCGATAGATACTAAAAAAATTGCAAGACGCGTTGCAACTACATCAGTTTCAGTTTTTATAAGGGGTCAAAGTGGTACAGGAAAAGAGGTCTTAGCACGTTTTATCCATGCTAATTCACCGCGTTCTAAACAACCATTTGTAGCAATAAATTGTGCTGCTATACCTGAGAATATGTTAGAAGCAGTTCTATTTGGTTATGAAAAGGGGGCTTATACCGGCGCTCATAATGCTAAAGCAGGTAAATTCGAAGAAGCTCAGGGTGGCACATTGTTATTAGACGAGATTTCAGAAATGGACCTTTCATTGCAAGCTAAATTACTCAGAGTTCTGCAAGAAAAACAAGTAGAACGATTGGGTGGAAAAAAATTAATTAATTTAGATGTAAGAATCATTGCTACTTCAAACAGAAATTTAAAAGATGAAGTTAAAAAAGGAACCTTCAGAGAAGATTTGTTCTATCGTTTAAATGTATTTCCTATCACGTTACATCCTTTATGTGATCGTGTAGATGATATTTTGCCATTGGCATATATGTTGTTACATAAGCATTCGCCAAATAGATCCTTAGAATTATCTCAAGATGCTCGAAAACACTTAATGAATAACAAATGGACCGGTAATGTAAGAGAACTTGAAAATGTAATACAGCGTTCAATTGTTTTATGTACAGGAAGTGTAATTGAGAAAGATTTATTAAATATTGATGAGTTGGATATTGATCAAGATGTTAGTAATGAAACAAACGTAACTAATCTAACTACAGATCTAAAATCACATGAACAGGATTTGATTCTACAGGCACTAGTGTCTGAGCATGGAAATAGAAAACTGGTAGCAGAAAGACTTGGCATTAGTCCCAGAACGCTACGTTATAAAATCGCAAAAATGAAAGATCAAGGTGTACCAGTGCCTTCAGCTTACAGAGGATTATAGAGTTAGTTGTAATTAAGGAGTTAAGTATGAGTGATATAAAAATTAATGAACTACTTTCACAAATCAGAAGCATATCTAGTCAAGTAGAACCAAATATCAATGTAAAGAGTGATGATAGTGAAAATACCAGTTTTTCATCAGTATTAAAAACATCTGTCGATAAAGTGAATGATCAACAAATGATGGCTAGTGATTTAGCTAAGAAGTTTGAACAAGGCGACTCTAATATTGAGCTCTCAAGGGTAATGGTTGAAATGCAAAAGGCTAGAGTGTCATTTGAAGCAGTCAAGCAAGTAAGAAATCAGCTAGTGACTGCCTATCAAGAAGTTATGAGTATGCCAGTTTAATAATTAAGAATTACAAGAGAATATAACTACATGGCTGCAACGTTAGAAGCTTCGCAAGCACCTAATGCGTTTAATTTAGGTGATTTTATACGTCAATTTTTTTCGCATTTAGGAACCATATTAACCTTAGCAGCCGTGTTGGCGTTAGGTGTTGGCGTTTCACTATGGTCGATTAAGCCTGAATATAGCCCTGTTTATTCAAACTTATCACAAGCAGACGTGGCTTTGGTGGCCGATGTTTTGCGTAGTTCGCAGATACCCTTCCGGATGGATTCGTCTTCAGGAATGATTATGGTGGCGAATAATAAAATTGGTGAGGCTAAATTACTACTAGCTTCAGAAGGGTTGCCACAATCTAATGGAACTGGATATGAATTGCTGAATGACAAGCCAGCTTTAGGTACAAGTCAGTTTATGGAGACAGCGCGTTATCAACATGCCTTGGAAACAGAATTGAGTCGTACCATTTCAGGTATGAGAAATATTGAAAATTCCAGAGTACATATTGCTACTCCAAAACAATCGGTATTTGTCAGAAATAGAGGCTTAACCTCGGCTTCTGTTATGATTAAATTGATGCCTGGAAGGGTACTAGAGTCTGGGCAAGTATCATCTATTACACATTTGGTTGCATCAAGTGTTCCGTATTTAAATGCATCAAATGTAACCATCGTAGATCAGTGGGGGCAATTACTTAGTTCTACAGGAGAGGATGATGTAGTTGCTCAGTCGAATAAGCAATTAGCATATAAAAAATCAGTTGAACAAAACTATGCTAGCCGCATTGAAGCCTTGCTTTCGCCTATTTACGGTCGGAATAAGATAAAAGCAGAAGTTAATGCAGAAGTGGAGTTTACAAAAAGTGAAAGTGCTGAAGAACTCTATGATCCGGATAGCGCACAAGTGCGTAGCGAGCAGATATCTGAACAGAGTAATCGTGGTAGTACAACGGCTGCATTGGGGATTCCAGGCGCATTAACTAACCAACCACCAGCAGCTGGAACTTTAGAAGAGCCTGAAGCGGGCGAAGAAGGTGAAGAAAATACTGCAGTAGATACAACACCTTTATCTACCTCTCAAAACTCAACTAAAAACTATGAATTAGATAAAACCATGCGGTATACGCAAGAAGCAAAAAGCCTGGTTAATAGAATTACTGTTGCTATTGTGGTTGATGACAAGGAGGTTGTGAATGAAGCAGGTGAAACCGTAAAAACACCACTTGAAAGTGAAGACTTTGAATTAATTCGAGGAATTGTGCGTGATGCAATAGGGTTTAATGAAGAACGTGGCGACAGTGTCACGGTATACAACAGCAGTTTCTTACCTGAAGAGGTCTTAGAAGAGCCTGAAGCTACTCCTATATGGAAGCAACCATGGTTGTTGGCAATAATTAAACAAGTATTTGCGGGTATATCCGTATTGATAATTTTATTTATGTTTGTGAAACCGGCTATAAAATCATTGTCCAGTAAAAGTAATGCGAGTGGAGTGAAGTCAAATAATGAATCTGGAGCCTTACTTGAAAATAATGCGGGAGCTGCTACAGCGGTTTCAAACCAAATAGGTAGTTATCCGAATTATGTTCAACAACTTGCGATGGCAAAAGAGTTAGTTTCTCAAGACCCTAAACAAGTGGCAAAAATTGTAAAAAACTGGGTAACTCCAAGTGGCGAATGAAGAAGCACTAGATTCCCAAGCGAGTAGTTTGGACGGTGCGCAACGTGCCGCTATATTAATGATGGTGCTCGGAGAATCCGAAGCTTCAAAAATTCTTAAATTTATGGATCCAGAAGAGCTGGAATTGATAGGTTCTGCAATTAGTGGCTTGAAAGATGTTTCACAGAATCACATTTATGACGTATTAAATGATTTCAGCGAGCTGAATCAAAGCAAAACACCACTTGATATTGGTGCTCAAGATTATTTAAAGAAAATACTTTTTCAAGCGATTGGCCCTCAAAAGGCTAACAGTATTCTATCAAGAATTGAATTGGGACCTAATGCAAGTGGCCTTGAGGCTTTAAAATGGCTGGATCCTTCTGTGATTGCTGATGCTATAAGAGATGAACACCCACAGCTTATTGCGATTTTATTGGTTCATCTAAAAAATGAACAAGCAGGCCAAATATTAGAGCTGTTGGATAACGATAAGAAGACTAATGTTGTGATGAGAATTGCTAGATTGGGTGATGTGAATTCATCTGCATTAAAAGAGCTTGAGCTGCTTATCGAGAATAGATTCACACAAGAAACCGATAGCAAAATTAAAAACCTAGGTGGAATTAAAGCCGCCGCAGATATTTTGAATAATGTTGATAAAGATACTGAAACTGGAATCGTTGAAACATTAACTGAGGTTGATAAAGAATTATGTGAAGAAATCAAAGGCAAGATGTTTGTGTTTGATAATTTACTTTCCGTGGATGATAGAGGTATGCAAACTATACTCAGAGAAGCTGCACAAGATAAACTGGTGGTAGCGCTTAAAGGTGCGAGTTCAGAAATTGCAGATAAAATATTTAAAAATATGTCTAAACGTGCAGCTGAATTGCTTAAAGATGATCTTGAAACAGCTGGGCCGGTACGCTTAGCAGAAGTGGAAGATGCACAAAAAGATATTTTAGAGGTTGCATTGAGATTAGCTGAGGAAGGAACGATTATGCTAGGTGGAAAAGGTGATGACTTTTTATAAGTCATAAATCTCTGTATGGACAATCATGAAAATTGGCAACGAGCATCGTTGTCTTCGTTCAATTTAAATAAAGAAGGCCCATATTTAGAGGGTGGTTTAACTGTTTCAAATACACAGTCATCATATAATGGTGAATTAGAAAAAGGTTATCAAGAAGGCTTAAAGAAAGCTCAGCTAGAATTTACTGAGTACAAGAATAACTTTCAAAATATAATCCAAGCTATAGATAACACTATGCAGATATTTGATGATGATATGGTAGATGTTATCAAGCAACTAGCTGTCTCAATATCTAAACAAGTCATTAGAAGAGAGTTGCAAACTAATTCAGAGCAGGTGGTATCAGTGGTTAAAGAAGCTATTAAATTACTCCCATTAGATAATAGCCGATTAACCATACATTTAAATCCAAATGACATAAACACTCTAAAAAAAGTATTTAATCAAGATGATATTGTAAGTAGTTACTCTCTTATAGAAGATCCATCCGTACAGTGTGGAGGTTGCAAATTGGCAACAGATGAATCAATTATTGATGCAACTATTGATTCTCAGATAGCTCAAATTTCAGCAAATATCTTAGGAAGCCAACGCACAATGGACCGTGATAATGAATGATTCAACTAATGCACAGTCATATTTAGATCATCGAAAACTGAAGTTTATTGATACAATCAACCAAGCAAGAGAATCTTTAGAACCTTATTCCTATACTGTTGAAGGAAAATTGACACGTCTTGTTGGGTTAACAATCGAAGCTAAAGGTTGTCAAGTCAATATTGGTGGGCGATGTTTAATTATTGCTCCTAATAATCAAAAAATTGAAGCTGAAGTGGTTGGGTTTTCAGGCACAAAAAGTTATTTAATGCCTATCGACAATATTCAAGGAGCAGTGCTTGGTTCACGTGTGATTCCAACAAAAGATAATCATAAATTACCGGTTGGTGAGGAATTACTAGGTCGTGTGATAGATAGTGCTGGAAACCCTCTTGATAAGAAAGGTCCTGTTGAAGCTTGTGAATATCGTGATTTAGAAGGTGATTATATTAATCCGTTTGAACGAACACCGATTGAGTCAGCATTGGATGTGGGAGTAAAGTCAATTAATGCTCTATTAAGTATAGGTGTAGGGCAACGTATGGGCCTATTTGCGGGTAGTGGGGTGGGTAAAAGTGTTTTATTGGGAATGATGACAAAATTTACCTCTGCAGATGTAATTATTGTAGGTTTAATTGGAGAGCGTGGCAGAGAAGTAAAAGAGTTTATTGATCAAATACTAGGACAACAAGGGTTAACTAAAACTGTAGTAGTCGCTGCTCCTGCTGATTGCTCACCACTACAAAGAGTACATGCAGCAAAATATTCAACTACTATCGCTGAATATTTTCGTGATAAAGGTAAGGGCGTATTACTCTTGATGGACTCACTGACAAGAGTTGCACAATCATATAGAGAAATAGCATTAGCCATTGGTGAGCCGCCTGCTACTAAAGGGTATCCACCATCAGTATTTGCAAAGATACCTGCATTAGTGGAACGTGCTGGAAATTCGAGTGTTGCAGGCGGTTCGATCACAGCGTTTTACACAGTACTTGTTGAAGGTGACGACCATAATGATCCGATTGCAGATGCGTCAAGAGCGATATTGGATGGTCATATCACATTATCTCGTGATTTAGCTGAAACTGGCCACTATCCAGCTATTGATATCGAGGCATCGGTTAGTAGATTATTTCATTCTATAAGTAAACCGGAACAAATAATTAGTGCTCAACAGTTTAGAGAGCTTTATGGACGATATAAGAAGCATGAAGATATGATTAATTTAGGTGTCTATCAACAAGGTACAGATGAGAGAATCGATCAAGCGATTGAGTATTATCCTAAATTGTTGGATTTTCTAAAACAAGATATGCAGGAGCCTTATAATTATTCTGCCTCATTACAACAAATGAATGCGGTACTTAATCCGAATGCCAGTATAGCTATGAATTCTGTCTAAGATAATGGCCCGCTCACAAAAACTTAATGCTGCGCTTGAAGTACTTGATTTTAAATTAAATAAGCAGTTATCTGCACTTGTAGAACTAATGCAATTTAAAATTGAAAATGATAAGAAACTACATGATTTGATTTCGTATCAAGATGGTTATAAATCAGCTAAGGAAAATCAAACCATTACAAGTATCCAGATACATTATAATTTGATGGGTAAACTTCAATTAGCAATCGACTCTCAAAGCAAAATCGTTCAGGATTTGGAATATAAAGTGAATGAAAGAATAGTAACTTTGCGTAAGGATCAAGCACAAAATCGAGCATTATCAGTACTTGTAAAGCGTTATCATAAACAAGAGCTTGATATCAAAGAAAAAGAGGAGCAGAAAGAACTTGATAGTCAGATTCTTTCTTTACTCAATTATGAGACAACTTAATCAAGCTATGTTCGATATTTAATAATGTAAAAGTTGGCCTAAAAAATGCAGTATCTAATGCAAAGAATGGTTTAGATATGGCAGAAACAGAACTAATTTTAAATACTAATTTGCAAACTTCATCGAGTTCATGCATCAGTTGCCATGATGGTGAGTCAAGCGGACATAATATAGGTGTGGGTGGTAATTTTAGTGATCAACTTGATAGTTCTCTAAAAGAATTGCCTGTTGATAACGGAAAGGTATTGCCTATTAACGGCAATACTTTGCCACAAGCTATCTTGCCAGAAACTACTCGATTGGAGTCTGTGCAGCCCTTTATATTTAAAGAATTAGTTTCTTCTTCCCAACCTCAAATCAGTGTTTTTCCTGTAGAGAATT
>CAZVPJ010000065.1:0-9646 GCA_964629035.1 uncultured Thiotrichales bacterium
TTCACACATTTCAAATCATGTGCGCTGAGTACGCTTACCTCCTGAGTGCGCATAGTATTTTAATAGTTAAGGAAAAATATAGGTTAAGTTGGGTAACTCATTAATTACATAGAGATCTTAACACGTGGTGGTGTAGAAGCGACGAACGAAGGGATGACACCGACCATTGGCATCATATTTCACCACAGCTTGCCACTCAAATGCACCCTAGAATGGCTGCTACTATGAGCTATAACGTCCTGTTATAGCGAAAAATGAGGCCTGAAATTAACGAGCAGAATCAGTAGAATAGCCTGCCATTTTAGCCTCCAAATGTATTAAATGACCTGCTTGACCAACAGATTAGATCAATTATCAACCTTGTGTACGTGATTGATGAGTATATTTAACCCACCGTTACCCAATAAGGAACACGCTCACGTTACCTGGGGTCGCACGTATGGATGCAGTAAGGGGCTTGCGCTCGCCAAAGCCGTTGAACAATTTAACGGGCTTACCCTGATTGTTACACCCGACATTCAAACTGCACATAATCTTGAATCAGAGCTCACGTTTTTCTGCAACCCAAACTTGGAAATTTATCTGTTTCCAGACTCTGAAACCCTAGCGTATGACGTGTTTTCTCCACACGAAGATATTATATCTGATCGTATCTTGGCGTTAAGTGCATTACCAAAAACTAAACAAGGTGCATTAATTATCTCTGCTGGCACCATTTTAAGTAAATTGGCGTCAAAAGATTTTCTCCTTGGCCAGTCACTTCATCTTTGCACGGGTGAAAAATTAGATCTTGAAGAGTTTAAGCAATCACTAACAAAGGCCGGTTATCAATATGTTTCTCAAGTCATCACACATGGCGAATTTGCTGTTCGAGGTTCTATTGTTGATTTGTTTCCAATGGGTAGCAATCAACCTTATAGACTCGATTTGTTTGATGATGAAATAGAAACGATTCGAACCTTCAATCCTGAGACACAAGTATCGATTGAAAAAGTAGAATCATTTCAAGTACTGTCTGCGCGAGAGTTTCCAACAGATGATAAAGCCATAAAACGTTTTCGAAAAAATTACAGAATTCAGTTTGAAGGTGATCCCAACAATAGCGTTATTTATCGTGGCGTAAGCAGTAATAATTTACCATCAGGTATTGAATATTATTTGCCTTTATTTTGCGAGCAAACCAGCAACTTTTTTGAGTACCTTCCAGACAACAGCCAATTGGTACTAATTGAAGACATTGTTGATGTGGCCACTCAGTTTGAAAATGATGTTTTCTATCGGTATGAACAAAGAAAATATGATGTGGAAAGACCCCCTCTGCATCCAAAACAATTATGGATTTCGAGTGATTTCTTTGAAAAAAGCATTTTTAAATTCAACACGATCAAGTTACAACAATATGAACTGGAGCAGTTACATCGTGACCAGTATAACTTTGATGCTCAAGCACTTCCTACCCTAACCATAAATTCTCGCATCAAAGACCCAGCAAGTGAGCTGATTCGTTTCATCGAGAATAGCGGCAATAAAATTCTATTTTTAGCAGAATCGCCAGGCCGAAGAGAATATATTCTGGATATTCTCAAAGACTTTAAAATTAAACCTGATGTTATTCAATCTTGGCATGAGTTTCTAGAAAATGAACATTCACTTGCAATTACACTAGGCCCACTAGACGATGGATTAATTTTACAACAAGAAAAAATTGCTATTATTACTGAAAGCAATTTATTCGGAGCGCGTGCCAAACAGAAAAGACGACGTCGTAGACAAATTCGGGATGCCGAATCATTAATTAAAAATCTTTCTGACTTAAGTGAAGGCTCACCCGTTGTTCATGAAGATCACGGCGTAGGTCGTTTTAGAGGATTAAAAACATTAAGCCTAAGCGGCACTGATACTGAATTTCTTACCCTCGAATACGCAGACGGCGATATTCTATATGTACCTGTATCGTCATTACATTTAGTCAGCCGTTACGGAGGAGCTTCTGAAGAAAATGCACCGCTACATCATTTAGGGGGCGAAGCATGGAAAAATATTAAACGGCGAGCTGCAAAAAGAGCAAGAGATGTAGCTGCGGAATTATTGGATATCTATTCACGACGTGAAGCAAAAGAAGGCTATCAGTATAAAATTGATCATATAGAAAATAATGCTTTTTGCAGTGCTTTCCCTTACGAAGAAACTCCTGATCAGCTAAAAGCCATTGAAGATGTCACAGAAGACATGGAATCTACTCGGCCAATGGATCGTGTGATTTGTGGAGATGTAGGATTTGGAAAAACTGAAGTTGCCATGCGCGCAGCTTTTATTGCAGCAAATTCGGGCAAACAAGTTGCTGTTCTAGTACCAACCACTCTTCTTTGCACACAACATTTTCAGAATTTTAGTGACCGCTTTGCTGATTTGCCAATAGAAATTGAATCCCTCTCTAGATTTATTGCCCCAAAAAAACAAAAAGAAGTACTGGCAGGGTTAGAGAGTGGCAGTATAGATATTGTAATTGGCACACATCGATTATTTAACGCATCCATTAAGTTCAGCAACTTAGGACTAGTTATAGTCGATGAAGAACAACGCTTTGGTGTACGTCAAAAAGAATTACTTAAAAAAATGCGCACAGAAGTAGACATTCTTACACTCACTGCAACACCAATTCCAAGAACGCTAAACATGTCATTAAGCGGGTTACGAGACCTTTCAATTATTGCCACACCTCCCACCCAACGCCTTGCGATAAAAACATTTGTTGGTGTTTGGAATGACAACATGATTCAAGAGGCTTGCATGCGTGAAATGAAGCGTGGTGGTCAAGTTTTTTTCTTACACAATGAAGTTAAAACTATTGAAAAAATTGCTAAAGATATTCAGCAACTTTTGCCGGACAGTTCAATTCGTATTGCGCATGGGCAAATGCCTGAGAAAAATCTTGAACAAGTAATGTTGGATTTTTATCATCAACGTTTCAGTATATTAGTGTGCACCACCATAATTGAAAATGGGATAGACATACCGACTGCTAATACCATCATTATTAACCGTGCAGATAAACTTGGACTCTCACAGTTGCATCAGATCCGCGGACGGGTTGGTCGCTCTCATCATCGTGCATATGCGTATCTAATGGCACCTCCACGTGCTTCTATGACGCCTGATGCCGTCAAACGTTTAGAGGCTATCGAATCCTTAGAAGATCTTGGAGTAGGATTCACACTGGCTACCCACGATCTCGAGATTCGTGGCGCAGGTGAATTGTTAGGTGCTGAACAAAGTGGGCAAATTCATGAGGTCGGCTTTACACTCTACAATGAACTGCTCAGTCGTGCGGTTGAAGCCCTAAAAGCCGGTGAAATACCTGATCTTGATCAACCCCTTGACCAGGGCATTGAAATTAACTTGGGTGAGCCAGCTTTGCTTCCTGATGATTACTTGCCAGATATTCATGGTCGCTTAGTTATGTATAAACGCATTTCCAGTGCTAAAACTAATGACGACTTGGACGATGTTGAGATTGAGTTGATCGATCGATATGGTTTATTGCCTGAATACGCGAAAAACCTATTTTTAGTTACCCACTTGAAACTATTGGCAAACAGCTTTGGTGTTTCCCGCATTGAAGCAAGTTATGAAAATATTCGCATCCACTTTGGCAAATCACCTAATATCGATACCACAAAAATCCTGGAGCTTATCCTGCAACAACCCGACACATATAAGCTTGATGGATCAGAAAAGCTCACGGTATATACAGAAACTGAAAATATTGGGGAACGAATTGACACCATCGTCAATCTATTAAATGATCTACAATTACAAAAAGCTGCCTAACCACTCACTATTCTCTCTATGCGTAAACTAAACAATCTTTTACTAATTCTTGTACTCTTGTTATTTTCACAAATCGTGTCCAGCAAAGACTACATTGTTGAAATGATATTTTTTGCGAACAATAAAATAAGCAGTGACGCTGTTCATATATCCAATCAAACGGTCACCCCGGACCTTGGCGGTTCAATTTCACTTAATCAAGGGGCTCAATCAAACGGCTTTATTCCACTCACCTCAGATACTTTTTCACTTTCAGGAAAAGCTAATGCACTAAACAAGTCGGGCCAATACAAAGTACTCAAGCATATGGCTTGGCTGCAACCAGGTTTAGCAAAAGAAGATGCCATCTCGGTACGTGTAAGTGCTGGCAAGAATTATAAAAATGAATTTAATGAACGATCCTTTGCAAATCAACCAGCAAATGAATTAGACGGTACGGTGAAAGTGGTACTTGGAAGGTTCCTGCATGTCTATACTGATTTAGCCTATCGCAAAGCCTTCAATATTTCGTCAAGTGATGCACTTGGGCGTAATCGTGTACTTGCAGACTTTCCTATTAAAACCCATCGCAAAATGCGCAGTAGCACATTACATTATATTGATCATCCGTATTTAGGGATTCTCGTTGAAATTAGACCTGCAAGCTAATACATCACTTAGTATCTTACTTGCAAAATAACAGACATAAAAAAGCCCCACGTTATAGTGAGGCTTTGATATAAGCAAAAAGAGAATAGATTGAGCTAATTATATAAATCTATAATCTCAACTTATATTAATTTCTTTCTTCTCGCGGCACCTAGACCAAGCATTCCAATGCCAAGCAATAGCATAGAAGCAGGCTCAGGCACATCTACCGGATCCATAGGATCAACTGGGTCAGGATCTGGATTGCCCGTTATTTCTCTTCTGATTTTTCTAGCAAGCACTTCTTCATAATCGCTAAAGTTGTCTGCAGTTTCAAAAAATCCACCACCAGCAGTTGAAAAATCATTTAAAAAATTATTTCCTACGATTCCACTACCTACACCGATAGCGTTAACGGTTATTCCAGCAAGCTGGGCATCAGCAGCTGCTGAATTAGCACCCGCTTGACCACCACCACTATTCGGTAAACCGTCAGTAGATACATCAATTACAAGCCGATCACCATCAATTCCATTACCAAGAATACCTGCAACTGCGGTATTTACAGCACCAGAAGTATTCGTTGACCCGTTTAGTTGAGTGATGCCAGGAAACATTCCACCAAAAGCTGCGGCCGCTGCATTGGTATCAATTAATGTCCAGCCTATTTCTAAGGTTGCAACACTTGAAGAAGAAAACTGATATGCCGCTGCATATAAAGTATCACCAGGGTTAACAAAGCTATCGAGAAAATTATTACTGAAAATATTATCATAAGCACCTGTTTGCAACGCAAAGTCGGAGCTTGAAATACTACCTGAACCATCAATGACTAACGCAAGCTCGATGATTGCTGCATTGGTTGAAGTAATAGATACACATGCAGTAAACACGATACCGATTACTAGTTTTTTGAATTTTGAGTTCCCTCTCATACCACCCTCCATGTATTTCAAATATAAAATCTGTTACCGATGCAAATATTCAAAAATAATAACCATAAACCAATTGTCGTTTATAGTTGATTGACCCATTGCACTTAATACCAGTCAGACCAGTTTAATAACCACATATTTAATTATTGTGAAATCACTCACACTGAAATATAAAAACATCTAAGATTTAAGTGATACTGCGATCAGGTCACATAAGGGGAGGAAATTTACAATAAAACCATATGATTGATTGAATGAGAATTCAATATCGATATGGGTGTTGTTTAATATTTTTTAGATCAAAATTAAAGACTTAAACAATGCAATGCACTCAATCAGTTGTTCACAATACATAAAACATGCTTGTGAAAATTTAGAATAATATCTTTAAAGTTAAATGATTATAATTTTTTGATTAAACTGATAATTAAACAGTGACTTAATACGTAGACAAGAATTTTACTAAGAGATTTTTAACCGATGTCATGCCCGTTCCAAGCACTTTTCTAATTTCATCCATCGTGATTTCGCTATCCGTTTTACCTGCAGCCCAATTCACTGATAATGCACAACACGCATACTCAATACCAAGCTCTCTTGCCAAAGCAGCTTCAGGCATACCCGTCATGCCAACAATATCGCACCCATCTTTTTCCAAGCGATTGATTTCTGCAGCAGTTTCTAATCTAGGTCCTTGCGTTACGCCATACACAGCATGACGATAGGCATCTATATTACTGTCCACAGCGGCTTGTAACAGTTTTTGCCTTAATATCTCACTATATGGGAGAGTAAAATCTATATGTGTAACCTCTTCTAATGCTTCTTCAAAAAAAGTATGTTTACGACCATAAGTGTAATCGATAATTTGATCAGGAATGATTATTTTCTCTGGTGGAATATCTTTATGAATACCTCCTACTGCCGCAATAGCGATTACTTCACTAACCCCCATCTTCTGTAGCGCCCAAATATTGGCTCTATAATTAATTTTATGCGGTGGAATAGTATGTTCTGCCCCGTGACGCGCAAGAAATATAAGTTCTTTCCCGCCAAACACACCTTTAAGTAATTCTGAACTAGGTAATCCATAGGGTGTTTCCATATGCTCACTTGATATAAGCTCAAGTTCTTCAATGGAGGTAAGTCCAGTGCCACCAATAATAGCAAGCTTACTCATTATTAAGACTCATCATTTGAGATGGCATAAATAGATGATAAATTTCTCAGGTAACCTTTATAGTCCATGCCCCATCCAAATACATATCGATCGGTAACCTCAAGACCCAGAAAATCTGGTATTACATTGGTTGGAGTATGTGACAATTTCTTTTTCAACAACACAGCAGATAGCACTTTTTTAGCACCCTTTGCTTCACAATATGCAATAAGCTCTTGTAAGGTATATCCTTCATCTAAGATATCATCAACAATAATAACCACACGGTCTTTCAAGGATGTATCAGGTTCTTTATGCCAGTGAATGCTACTGCCTTGTGTCTGGTTACGATAACGATCGACATGTACATAATCCAGCACGATGGGTGATGCAATTCGCTGCATTAATGCCGATGTGAACATCAAACCACCCTTCATTACACATAGCATGATAGGCACTTCATCACCCAATCGAGAATCAATATTTTTTGCAACCTCATCAATGGCTTGATTGACTTCTTGCTCTGAAATTAAAACATCCGCATTTTCACGAACCTTAATAACTTCTTGTTGGCTTAAACTTTCTTCCATTAAAATTTCTAGCTTGGTGGGAGCTGCACTAAGATTGAGTTAACACACTCGTGTCGTTATTTTCCACTTGTAAAACACGTGTTGGGAAAGCTAAATCTGCGTTATTCTTTTCAACAATTTCATAAATTTTCAATAAAACTTCATGCTTCACTTCGTGAAATTTAACCCAGTTTACCGTCTTCGTAAAAGTATAAATAAAGAAATCAACGGATGATTCATTAAATTCATTAAAATTTACGATCATAGTTTGGTTGCTGTCTATCTCTTCGTGACTTAAGAGCATTTGTTTCACTTCTTTAACAATAGTATTTACAACAGATATATCATTGTACCGAAGACCCATCGTTTCATAAATTCTACGATGTGACATTCGTGAAGGGTTCTCTACGATGATGTTCATAAAGATTGAATTAGGCACATAAATTGGCCGTTTACTAAAAGTTCGTATGCGCGTTTGTCGCCAACCTATTTCTTCTACTGTGCCCTCTATCTCTTTATCAGGTGATCGAATCCAATCACCCACTTTAAATGGCCTATCTAAATACACCATCAAACCACCAAAAAAATTAGATAATAGATCTTTGGCTGCGAAACCTACCGCTATACCCCCTATCCCTCCGAATGCTAATACACCCGAGATACTAAATCCGAGTGTTTGCAACATCACCAATGCAGCTGTAATAAATATTGATGCACGAACTAGTTTTGCTAGCGCATTTGCAGTGGTTAAGTCTACCGGTTTATTTTTATCACGTTGTCGCCTGATATAAGCGGTTTCGAATTCTTTAACAAAGCGAATTAAAAACCATGCAAGCGTCGCCACTATAGCTACATTGCGTATCGGCTCAATCGCACGAAATATTTCAGCATCACTTTGACTTGCAACGATTTCTGCTGCAAACAAGACACCAATTACCCAAACCAATAAACGAAAAGGTCTGCTTGCCGCATCAATAAATGCGTCATCCCAAGGGTTTTCAGTTTTCTCTGCTCTAACTGCTAACTTTCGTAAGAATATTTTAAATGCGAAATTAATCAATAAAACCGCAAGCACCACTACGAATACTTGCAATACCCATGGCTTGAAGTACATCGCTAAACTTGAATCACCAAACAAGGCTGTAATATCAAAATTTTCCATATTTAAATTTATTTCTTTAACACGAATTTATAACGCAAGTTCACTATTAGGTGAATCTTGATAAGACTGCACTTGTATCACGGCTTGTTTCCATTCATTTGAACTTCTTAGTTCCTGATAAGACTTATATTCTTTACCCCCGTGCATACGCGTCAAGCGTATTTGTGAGGCAGGATTATTATAATTTTCAAGCTGCTCAGCAACCAAACAAGCATTTTCACTACTATTACAAATTAATGCCATATCACAGCCTGCGTTCAGCGCTTTCTGTGTGCGCAACAAATATCCTTCATTACAGTCGGCAGCCTTCATACTTAAATCATCACTAAAGATTACACCATTAAACTCCATTTGCTTTCTCAACACATCTTGCAACCATAAGTTTGAAAACGTAGCGATTATCGGGTCTACTTTTTCATACACTACATGCGCACTCATTAGTCCTGCCAGTCCTTGATCGATCATGCGTTTAAAGGGTACTAAATCTTGTGTTGCAATTTCTTCAAATTCTCTGGAATCTGTTGGCAATTCGATATGAGAGTCCGCTGTGACAGCCCCATGACCCGGAAAGTGTTTACCCACTGCTTGCATTCCTGCGCGTCGCATACCTTGAATGTAGCGACCCGCTAACGTTGCAACAATTTCAGGGTCTTTATGAAACGCCCGGTCACCAATCACTTGGCTGACACCAAAATTTAAATCTAGAATCGGTGCAAAACTAAAATCAATGCCGATTGAACGCAACTCAGATGCCATCAACCAGCCACTCACCGAGGCAAGATCTCCAGCACGCTTGGGATCTGAATCGTATACTTTACCCAAAAGATGAATCGCAGGCAGTTGTGTAAAGCCCTCTCTTAAGCGCTGCACTCTCCCGCCCTCTTGATCAATCGCAATTAACAGTCTTGGATGTCGTAGTTCGTGAATTTCTTTAATTAAGGTTATCAAACGATCAATACTGCTGAAATTTCGACTAAATAAAATAACACCCCCAACATGTGGTGATTGCAGCAATTTTCGCTCTTCTTCAGACATACAATCCGAAGCGAGATCTACCATTAAGGGGCCGAGTGACATAGGTGAATTATTTGCGATTGCTCACTAGAAGTGAAGCGTAGTGTATATATTTGCGATAAGGGGCAGCTCAATGATTATTCTTTAGACCATTCTGTGATATCAAAAAAAAGGCCGTCTTAATAAGACGGCCGAATCCAGGAGGAGTCGAGAATAACAACATGCTCAAATAGAGGATGTTTGTGGGATGTGTTTTTGTACAGCTTTTAATCAATTCTTTTGCTATATATCAAGGACTTAGGCCGCTAAGAACCTGTATTTATCTGTATATTTGATTATGAAGGTTGTA
>CAZVPJ010000066.1:0-3707 GCA_964629035.1 uncultured Thiotrichales bacterium
CCGCCAGCTTGATTAGCACCTTTGGCGGCTTCATCAGCGAGTTTATTAATGTGCATATTGCAGGGTGTAACCATGCTCCAGGTAGAGGCGATACCTACTTGTGGTTTCTTAAAGTCAGCATCTTCAAAGCCTACGGCGCGTAACATGGCCCGACTAGGTGTTCGTTCTACTCCATCTACTACCATAGAAGAGTATTTTCTTGTTTGTTTAATCGTTGCTTGTTTCTTTTTGGTTCGTTTGGCCACTTTCACACCGTGTAGGATTTAATGAGTTATATAGTGTAGATGTTATTGCCCATTGGTGTCAGCCTATGTGGCTAAATTATTGTCTAATTTTCGGGTTAAAGATTAAGGTGTGCTGCAACTAATTTTGGGGCAAGACCTTAACGTTGATTTGTTACTGGATTGTGTGATTTCTTGTTTAGAGTCTAGAAATTCGGGATGGTTAGGTTTCAATGATATTGCGCATTGTATTGATTGTAAGGAGGATTGATAACAAGTTTGCCTTAATAAACTGTATGCAAGGTTATTATATATATCAGCGCGCCCAGGGTTTAAGTCACGTGCTTTTAAGTAGAATAATGTTGCTTTATCTGGATTGCCTAAGCTTAAGTGTGTGTTTGCAGCACCCATAATGGCGACTAAGCTTTCTGGCCAACGTTTGGTGATGGTTTGGTAGGTTTGGTTTGCAGCATCAATTTGACCCACTTCTTCCAGATCCACTGCAGCCTGCAATGCATTTATTAGATTTCGATCATTGGGTAATGTGTCCGTCGGCAGCACAGCCATCGCCCACCGATTGGAACGTTTCCAGGTGAATTCAAAAACACTCATAGAAACTGCATAATTTTTATTTAATCCAGTGTGCAGATAGATTTGATTTTTGTCTAAGTCATAGCCAATCACGAGCGCGTAGTGCCAAATCGGGTAATATTTAACAGCTTTGTTTTGCAGAATGATGACCGGATGCCCGACTGAAACTTCTGCGAGTAAGTATACGAGCTCGGGGGTGAGTTCATAGGCAATCATGCCGCGTTTGCGCACTGCGGCTTTCATTTCAGATTGGAAACTGCCTTTGCGACCTGGTGTGAAAACATCTTTAGCAAGTTCATTTGGTGTTAGTTTCTTGCCATAAAAATTCATGGCCATCGCTAAGGTTGATGGTCCGCAATGAAATTGTTCTTGGGCGTAAAATGGAACGTTTTTTATGTATGCTTTGGTGGGAAGATCACGAGGGCGTTCGGACTGTAATTGTTTGCTCTGCGGTGCAACGCAGGCGGATAACATTAACGAGCCAAAAATTAAGCACAAAAAAATACCCGCAATAGTGCGGGTATTATTTATTCCTTTGACAGGCTTAATTTTAGAGATCTTATAGGTGATCAAATGCCTGTAAAGATATCCGTAATTCCAGCAAGTTCAAGAATGACGACCACTAAGGCAATCACAAGCACTACAACGGCTGCATCTCCCGCTGCTGGTAATTCATTAAATTTCTCTGCCATCTGGCTTACTTCTTGATCAGTCAAAGCATCAACACGTGTTTGGGCTTCTTCTACGGTAAGGCCATTGGTTTCTAATAGTGAACGCACTTCATCGCGTGACATAAGTGCACGTAAATTCTCACGATCTTGTTGAGCAGTTTGTTCGGATAAGTAGCTATCGGTTCCAACTATGCCAGCGAAAGCGGGTGAAATTTGTACAAAAATAAATGAAATTATTAAAAGGTAAATTATGGATTTACTAAGTCTCATGCTTGACTCCTCTAGTAGTTAGCATCTTCCCTATTATTGTTGTGGTTTATCTCCATAAGGTCAAGCCCAATTTGATGATTCGTTCATAAGTCTTTGAAAGAAAGTTTACGAAGGTTCTGTTCAGTGCTTCTTTTCGGTGGTTCTATGTATCGTGTCACCGCGTGAATGGTGAAGGTCAATAGTTTTGAGTTATGTTTCTCGTGGGAAAACAACTAAGTGCTCAAGATCCAACTTTATCCCAATCGGTTCACCTAGCTTGTGATTGTGATGGCTAGGAGCGTAGCAAAGCACTTCATTTCCGCTTTGTAGTCGTAATTTATATAGAAACTCCGCACCACGGAAGCGTTTTTCTTCCACTATTGCCGTGAAATGACTACTGTCATCATGAGGAATGTCGTCGGGTCGTAATAGCAGATCAACCTTGTCACCTAAGGCATGTTGGTCACTTAGCTCGCCCGTAACTTCGCCAAACTCTGTTTCCAGTGTTTGTTCGTTTAATACTGTCGCTGGAATCATGCTTCCGAGTCCTACGAAGTCTGCAACAAATCGCGTTTTAGGTTGGTGATAAATATTATAGGCGCTGTCCCACTGGGCAATAGTGCCTTTTTCCATGATGCCAACTTCATCCGCCATGGCGAATGCTTCGTTTTGGTCGTGGGTAACCAGTATCGCGGTTACATTTTCCTGTTTTAGGATTTTTCGCACTTCGGTTGCGACTTGTTCTCTCAGTTCAGGATCTAAACTTGAAAAGGGTTCGTCAAGCAAAAGAAATTTCGGTTTTGGTGCAAGTGCGCGTGCTAATGCAACACGTTGTTGTTGTCCGCCTGACAATTGGTGAGGAAACTTTTTCTCTTGTTGGCTGAGTTCAGTCAACTCCAAGACACTTTTGGTTCTTGTTTGTTGTTCGGATTTAGAAAGCGCTTTAAGGCCAAAACAAATATTCTGTTCAACTGTTAAATGGGGAAACAATGCCAAGTCTTGAAACATCATGCCAATCTTGCGGTTTTCAGGAGCTAGTAAGTATCCTGGTTTGCTAAATAATTTTTCATGAACATAAATTTCACCACTTGAAATTGGTTGGAATCCAGCAAGAGATCGCAGCAAGGTTGTTTTACCGCAACCACTTGGTCCTAATATCGATGCAATTTGCCCATCCTGTAATTGAAGAGACACATTCTGTAAAATATTTTTACCTTGCAGGTCAACACTTAAATCACGGATGTCGAGTCTTGGAATGCCTTTATGCTTATTCATAATCGTTCGTGTTGTTTTTACTTGGCCAACTGACTTTTGCTGATGGATCGATTTAAAATTAAAATAGGCAAGATACCTACCATAACAATGAGTAATGCACTGCAAGCAGAGTCTGCCAAACGCTCATCGGATGCAAGCTCGTAGGTTCTAACTGCCAAGGTGTTGAAGTTAAAGGGTCGTAATACCAATGTGGCCGGCAATTCTTTGATCACTTCAACAAAAACAAGTAGCGCTGCAGCTAATATTCCGTTACGTATCAAAGGCAGATGCACGTTGAAGAAACGTAAAAATGACTTATGCCCTAACAGTTGAGCAGCATCATCTATATTGCGATTAATTTTTGCAAGACTTGCATCTACTGAATTCAAGCCTATTGCCATAAAGCGCACTACATGTGCAAAAACCAGTGCTGCAAGCGTACCTGTGAGTAATAAGCCGCTAGATATTCCAACGTTATTGCTAAGCCAGGAGTCTAAGGTGTTATCAAACCAGGCAAAAGGCAATAATACGCCTACAGCAATGATCACCCCGGGAATGGCATAACCCATGGCGCTTACATTTACACTACTCGGGACAGTAAAGAAGGGGCATATACGTTTTCCATAAGCAAGGAAAGTTGCGATGCACACAACCAGTGTTGCGACCATTAGCGCAAGTTTGATTGTATTAAAAACTAATTCAAAAAAAGAGTGGTCAATAA
>CAZVPJ010000066.1:3807-9532 GCA_964629035.1 uncultured Thiotrichales bacterium
ATTAGCGCAAGTTTGATTGTATTAAAAACTAATTCAAAAAAAGAGTGGTCAATAATATCTGGAGCGGTCTTTAATGCCCAGTAAAACAACTGTAACGCTGGGACCATAAATCCTAAAGAGAAAGGGATTAAGCAAATAAGTATTGCTAGTGCAGCTTTTCTACCCGTTAAATGATAACGCCATTTTTTCTGTGAGCTTGTGAGATTTTGATATTTTTCTGCCTTTCGATTTAAGCGTTCGATGATAATAACTACGAAAACAAAAAGTAATAAGAGGCTGGCAAGTTGTGTGGCTGCGATACGATCACCTAACCCAAACCAAGTGCGAAAAATGCCAGTTGTAAAAGTTGGGACGCCAAAATAATGGACGGTTCCATAATCAGCTAGCGTTTCCATGGCTACCAGTGTCAGGCCTGCAATGATTGCGGGCCTGGCTAATGGTAGTGCGGTTTTTAAAAATGTATTGTAAGCACCAATGCCTAATATATGACTTGCTTCTCTAAAACTCGCTGATTGTTCTGAAAAGGCTGTTCGTGTAAGGAGATATATGTATGGATATAGAACCAGTGACAGCATTGTAATGGCACCACTTAAAGATCTAACTTCTGGAAACCAATACTCACCATATTCCCAACCAAATAAGGCGCGCAAAGAACTTTGTATAGGTCCTGCAAAGTCTAGTAATCCTGTGTATGTATACGCGATTATGTAAGGTGGGAATGCTAGAGGTAGTAGTAGTAGCCAGCTAAAGGTTTTGCGTCCGGGAAATTCACATACACTGCATAACCAAGCTGTTGTGATGCCTATAATAAGTGTGCCAATACTTACGCCAACCACAAGTAACAGTGAGTTTTTTACATATTCAGATAGCACAGTCGATTTAAGATGTTGCCAAACTTCAGTGCTAGGCATGAATATAGATGAAAGTATGGTTAACACCGGAATGCTCACCACAAACGCAATAAGCAAGGTTCCTGCAGCCCATCCAATATTGTTTTTAAGCTGAAAATTATTAAAAAATAAGATTTTATTATTGGTTTTGCTGTTGTTGATGCTTTGAGAAGCTTCCATGGGGCATATGTAGTTCAGTTTCTTCTTTTAGGTTATAGAAGGTTTATTTCCAACCTGCCTGATCCATAATCATTACAGCTTGTGCATTGTTTTCGCCAAGCTTGTTTAAATTGAGTGCATCAGCTTTAAACTCTCCCCATGACTGTAGTGTTTTGCTGGGCTGTATGCCGGGTTTGATAGGATACTCAAGATTTTTTTCTGCGTACCATTGCTGAGCTTCTTCGCTTACCAAAAATTCTAATAACTTGACTGCTTCAGCTTTATTTTTTGATGAAGATGAGATTCCGGCACCGCTTATGTTTACGTGCGCTCCTCTGTCTTCCTGGTTTGGCCAAAATATTTTCACTTTTTTTGCGGCAGCAACCTCATTCTGATCTTTGGAGGTCAACATTTTTCCCAGGTAGTAATTGTTTACAAGTGTAATGTCGCATTGTCCAGCCGCTAAAGCTTTGATTTGGTCGCGGTCTCCGCCTTGCGGTGGTCTTGCAAAGTTTTCTACGAAAGCGTTTGTCCAGTTAAGTGTTTCTTCTTTGCCAATTTGGGTAAGCAATGAGGCAACCAATGATTGGTTGTAAATATTGTCAGATGAACGCACGCAAATTTTATTATTCCATTCGGGATTGCTCAATGCTTCATAGCTTGAAAGTTGTTCAGGCTGCACACGATTGACTGCATACACAATTGGGCGCGTACGCAAGGTTAGGCCAAACCAATAGCCATCGGGATCACGATATTGCTCAGGGATAGAAGCGTTTAAGGTTTCAGAGTGGATGGATTGTAGGATATTTGCATTTTTTGCACGATATAAACGTCCTGCATCCGTAGTGATGATAATGTCTGCAGGGCTGTTTTTACCTTCGCTGATTAAGCGTTGTAATAATGCATCAGCCTTGCCGGTAATAAGATTAACTTCAATGCCAGAGGTTTGTGTAAATTTATCAAGTATCGGTTTGATGAGGTCTTCTTTGCGTGCTGAATAAATATTTACCTCAGCTGCGCTTGCAATAGATGCAAATAATAAAATGCTTACCACCAAGGCAAATTTTAATTTCGATATAAAATTTTTATTTAATAGGTCCATGTAGGTCACCATGTAAGGCTAATGATATCCATGTAAATAGATGGGTAATCTTAACATTAATGATATCTATTCTCATTATCATTTAGAATATCTCAATTGTTCAGGTTTATTCACGTGATGGCAATTGAACTGGGTAGAATAAGCACATAAATGGTCTTTTTATTAATAAATGTCTAAATACATCCCAGATAATGAAGTTTCCAAGTTTCAAAAAGAACTTGATGCCCTACAACTTCGCTTAGATAACAAGTCTTTGCTTATTCAATTCAAAGATGAGCTATTTAAAGTTTGGTATGCAAGCCCATTTATTAGACGTGTTTGTGTTTCTCAGCCCAACTGGTTGGAATCGTTATTATCTAATGACGAGCTTCAAAAAAACTTCACTTTAGATGAATACATTACTCTATTAAAAGAAGCGGTAATAAATATTGATAGTGTAGAAGCATTGCAAAAGAAATTACGACAAATGCGGGTTGCAGCATTTGCAAGAATAGCTTGGCGAGATCTTCAAGGATATGCTGATGTTCAGCAAACACTGTCTGATGTAAGTTTTTTTGCTGAAGCATGTGTTGAAGAAACTTTGCAGTGGTGCTTTAAATGGCAGCAATCTAAAGTAAAGAATAATAATTTTATTGAAAATTTATCTCAAAATATTGTTATTTTCGCTTTAGGAAAACTGGGTGGTGCAGAGCTAAATTTTTCATCTGATATTGATATCGTCTTTGCTTATTCTGAAGAATTAGCACAAGCACCAAGCCATGTTGGTCAACAGCATGAAGGTGAGGCTGCAGAATTCAATTTAAAGGTTGTGCAATTATTTATTAAGGTTCTCTCGGAGCAAACGCAAGATGGTTTTGTTTTTCGGGTGGATACAAGATTAAGACCGTTTGGAGATTCTGGAACGCTAATACCTAGTTTTCAATCAATCGATCAATACTTCCAATCCCATGGTCGAGATTGGGAGCGCTACGCATGGGTAAAAGCTAGAGTAGTAGCGGGAAGTAGAAAGGTGGGTGGGCAGTTCCTGGCAGATGTAATTCCTTTTGTGTATCGCCGCTATCTTGATTATGGGGCAATACAATCTTTGCGCGAAATGAAACTTCTTATAGATGCAAAAGCTAGTCAGGAGATAGCAAAAGAAAATCTAAAAATTGGTGTAGGTGGAATACGTGAGATTGAGTTCATCGTTCAAATGTTACAACTTATCTATGGTGGTAAAGATTCCTCTATTCGAGCACGCTCCACCATTAAGGCTTTACAACAATTACAAATTCAAGGGTTCTTGAGCGAACAGTGGTTTCAAGTGTTAACTGCTGTTTATTTGTTTTTGCGCAAGGCAGAAAATAATTTACAACTACGGGAAGATCAACAAGAACATTGCCTGCCTGTTGATAATCGTCATCAGTATCATTATGCCTATTTAATGGGAGCGAGAGATTGGCAGACATTTCACGCTGAATATAAAAAAAACACACAAGCTGTTAATGCAATTTATCGATCACTTCTACATGATGACATGCTGGAGGGTCAAGAAGTTAAAGCAGATGGGTTTGAAAATGTATGGTTGCAGTTGGAAGATAAAGAATATTGTTTAAATGTTTTGCAAGAACATTTTGCAGATGATTCGCAGCATATCTATAAGCAGTTAAGTTTATTTTCACAAAGCAGTCTTGTGCTAAAACTGGTTCCCATCGGTAGAACAAGGCTGGATCGCTTCATGCCTTTGTTTATGAGACAGCTATTACAGTTTGATGAGCCTGTGGTGGTATTCAATCGTTTCATGAATATTTTGAAAAATATTGTGCAGCGATCTACCTATATATCTTTGCTCCTTGAAAATGAACATAAGCTTGAAGCATTGTTCATGTTGATACATGCGAGCCCATGGATTTCACAATTTCTGGCTACATGTCCGTTACTGTTAGACGAACTATTATGTGTGGATGAAAGCTACCAGCCTCCAGATATTTTCGAAATGCAGGCACAGTTAGAGCTTGGTTTGGCTAATATTGATGGCGAGTTAGAGGCTTACATGGAAGGATTGCGAGAATTTAAACATTCACAAGCTATTCAGATTGCAGCTGCCGACATTATAGAAAATTATCCAATCATGAAGGTGAGTGATCATTTATCTTGGTTGGCAGAAGTGTGTCTAAATAGTGCGGTTGAATTTGCGCACGGTGAATTGGTTGAGCAGTATGGTGAGCCGAATTGTGAATTAAAAGGTATTGATTTCGCACCTGAAGTGCTGATTGTTGAATATGGTAAGTTAGGAGGGTTAGAACTTGGCTATGGTTCTGATTTAGATATCGTTTTTTTGCACAATAGTGTGGGCGAAAACTGTGAGACCAAAGGTAGAGGGGATGAATTAAGTCATAAAACACATAACGATATATTTTTCACACGCCTAGTCCAGAAAGTGATTCATATTTTGTCGACCGTATCTGTTGGCGGCAAGGTGTTTGATATTGATTTGAGGTTGCGGCCTCATGGTGAGTCAGGGCCTGTGATTACATCAATGAGAGCCTATGAGCACTATTTAATGAATGATGCCTGGTTGTGGGAGCATCAGGCGCTTGTTCGTGCGCGTGCCATTACTAAAAGTAAAATTCTCGATGACGAATTTATAAGAATACGGCGGAAGCTATTATGCCAAATTCGAAATACAGATGAAGTTAGGACTTCAATTCGTGATATGAGAAATAAAATGCTGGATTCGAATCCGGTTAAACATGCAGGTGGATTTGATATTAAGAAAGACGTGGGAGGTCTCATAGATATCGAATTTATTGTGCAATTCCTTGTTCTTAGTAATGCTAGTGATCAACCGCAAATTTGTGAGCATACTGATAACATTAGGATTCTGGATGCGTGTGAGGATATGGGGGTTCTAGATTGCAAGGTTGTTAGTGATTTAAAAGAAATCTACTTAAAATATCGCAAACATTTACACCGGCTGAGTTTAAGGTTATTGCCCGAAATAGTGGATGAGAGTGTGTTCCGTGACGAGCGCAGTGTTGTACAAAAATATTGGGCAAGTCTGTTACACTCAGAATCTACTTAATTTACAATGCGGTCTTACTTATTTTATATATGATTACTTGATAGTAATTAAGGGAGTGATATTCAGATGTCAATGTCTGATAGAGATGGATGGATTTGGTACGACGGTGAGTTTGTTCCATGGCGTGATGCAAAGACCCACGTTCTTACACATACTTTGCATTATGGTGCGGGCGTGTTTGAGGGTGTGCGTGCATATAAAGCAGTGCAAGGCACAGCGATTTTTAGATTGCAGGACCATACCGAAAGACTTTTTAATTCTGCAAAAATAATTGGTATGCCGATGCCGTTTTCTCCGGATGAAATTAATCAAGCACAAATTGATGTGATTAATAAAAACGAGCTGACTTATGGTTATATGCGTCCTATGTGCTTTTATGGTTCGGAAGGTATGGGCTTGCGGGCTGACAATTTAAAAACTCATTGTATTGTCGCGGCGTGGGAGTGGGGTTCGTACCTGGGTGAAGACAATATGAAAAATGGTATTCGGGTAAAAACATCATCCTATTCA
>CAZVPJ010000067.1:0-9307 GCA_964629035.1 uncultured Thiotrichales bacterium
GCTCATCAGGATTCCTTTGTTGACGGACTGCTCGATTGCCCGCATTATACGCGGCCGGAATGCATTAATGATCTCAGTGTACCAAAGGTTTTACTAGGTGGAGATCATAAAGCCATTCAGAAGTGGCGTGAAAAGGAGTCATTGGGAAGAACCTTTTTTAGAAGGCCTGATTTAATAGAAAAATTGTATTTAAGTGAGGAACAAAAAACCTTGCTACAGGAATATATACAAGAACACCAAAACTAAAGTACCGTAAGATTATGTCGAATATAATTCAAGAAATAGATCAACAGCAGCTCAAGCAAGATATGCCCGAATTCAGTTCAGGTGATACAGTGAGTGTGCAAGTAAGAGTAAAAGAGGGCGATCGTGAGCGTCTACAGGCATTCGAAGGTGTTGTCATTGCTAAGCGTAATCGTGGAATAAATTCCGCTTTTACAGTAAGGAAACTTTCACATGGTGAAGGGGTTGAAAGAGTATTTCAAATGCATAGCCCTTTGATTGAAAGCGTTAAAGTTAAACGTAAAGGTGATGTGAGACGCGCTAAGCTTTACTACCTTCGTGGTCTTACCGGTCGAGCGGCTAGAATCAAAGAGAAAATTTAATAAAAAATCTAAATCTGAAATAGATGCTCTAAAACGCCTCGTTTACCGAGGCGTTTTTGTTTCTGTAATACGTTTCTTCTATTAAGGCTGATTGTGAAAAGCGTTACAATTCAACATGGCTCAAATAATCATTAAAACGCCTATTGGTAAGATTGCAGTGGAATACCAAGATGATTTTGTCACAGAAATTCATCAGGTGGCCGAGCAAGTGCGTGCGTCGCCCAACAAAAATCAACATGGGAAAGAGCCACTTGCAATAGAAATACAAAAACAATTTTCTGCCTATTTTTCAGGACAGCTAAAAGAGTTTGATTTACCTTTTTTGTTTAAACAAGGGACGGACTATCAGCTAAGAGTGTGGGATCAAATTAGAAAAATTTCTTTTGGAAGTACCATCACCTATGGGGAATTAGCCAAGAAGATAAAATCAGGACCACGTGCGGTTGGTAATGCTTGTCGACGAAACCAGTTATTGTTATTGGTGCCTTGCCATCGCGTGGTGAGTGCTGCAGGTCTGGGTGGTTTTATGGGAGATGCTGACGGGAGTTTAGTGCGAAGAAAACAATGGTTGCTAAAGCATGAGCAACAAAATGAATAAAATTCATGAACAAATATAAATTATTTATTATTTAGATAAACATGCGTATACATTATCTTAAACATGTTCCATTTGAAGGCTTAGGTTCTATGGAAGATATGTTTGTTTCAAGAGGGTGTAATTTGACCCGCACCTGCATGTATGAAGATCAATCGCTGCCTTCAATTCATGATATCGATGCATTAATCGTGATGGGTGGGCCTATGGGCGTAGGGGATGATGAGCAGTATCCATGGTTGACGCTAGAAAAAGAATTCATAGAAGCCGTTGTTAAACGAAATATACCCGTACTAGGGGTATGTTTGGGCGCTCAACTTATTGCCAATGTTTTGGGTGCAGAGATTAGTAAGAATGTGCATAAGGAAATTGGCTGGTTTCAGGTTGAGCGTACAAAAGCGTTAATAGATGAACGAGTGGCCAGCCTGCCTGCCCATTTTGAAGCGTTACACTGGCATAGGGATACCTTTTCAGCTCCTGAAGGTGCTACTAACTTTATGGCAAGTGAGGCCTGTCCAAATCAGGGCTTTGTATATGGTGATACGGTTCTTGCGCTGCAGTTTCATTTGGAAATGCTGCCCAGCCATGTGCAGGGTATATACCAAGAATGTGGCAAACCGGATGAGTCGGGTCCTTACATTCAAAGTCTAGATGAAATGTTGAAATCAGCAACTAAATTTAAGCAGGCACGTAAAACCCTGGAAAGTATTATTGAGGCCTTTATTTTTAAAAAAATGCCCCAATAACATGCACAGGGATACATAGCCTAGGCAGGTCACGAAACAGGCCACGAAACAGGCTGAAAATTCAGGTCGTAATAATGGGAGTGAATGATGGATGATAACAGTAGAAAAGATATACGAGCTTTGCTTAAAACCTTCGGCGTGAAAGCAGATGAAGCTATTGTTGGGCACCTGGCAAAAAATCCAGATGTGGGTCAACTCAACTTGAAAGTAACGCTGGAAGATATGACGGATTATGGTTCGTCTGCGCCAAGTGAAAATTTATCATTTGTTGTTGATGGCCAAATAAATAGATAACTTTAATCAATAAGCTAAATCGATGATGTGGTCGATAGTTTAAAAAGAGTCACTCAAGCAAATTTTATTAAGCCCATTTTATTTTTAATTTAACCATAAGTAGATCAATAGAGTATGAGTACTAAAACAGATAAAGATACAAACAAAAACGTAGACAAGAAACAAACATTGCAGTTCGAAACAGAAGTTTCGCAATTGTTGCATTTAATGATTCATTCGCTTTATTCAAATAAAGAAATATTTTTACGAGAATTAATTTCCAATGCGTCTGATGCCTGTGACAAGTTACGTTTTGAAGCAATTTCTGATGATTCACTGTTAAGTGATGATGCTGAATTAAAAATACAAGTCGAATACGATAAAGATGCACGTACCGTAACCATACGTGACAATGGTATTGGTATGAGTCGTGACGAAGTGGTCAGTAATGTGGGTACCATTGCCAAATCAGGCACTAAGGAATTTTTGGATAATCTCACCGGTGATCAAAGTAAAGATTCACATCTAATCGGACAATTTGGTGTTGGATTTTATTCAGCATTTATCGTAGCAGATAAAGTTACCTTGAATACCAGGCGTGCAGGGCTTGAAAAAAATCAAGCGGTACAGTGGGAGTCAGAAGGAACGGGTTCATACACTTTAGAAGAAATTGAAAAAGAGATGCGTGGAACAGAAGTTATCTTGCATCTAAAGAAAGAAGAAGATGAGTTTTTAAGCAGCTGGCGATTAAAGTCAATTATTAGCACGTACTCTGATCATGTGCCATTACCAATTGAAATGATCAAGGAAGAAGAAAGCGCTGAGGATGATAAAGATCAGGATGATAAAAGTGAAGAAGTGGTTTGGGAAACAGTAAATAAAGCTTCTGCTTTATGGGTGCGTCCTAAAAATGAAATTACCGAAGAAGAATATAAAGAGTTTTATAAGCATGTCGGACATGATTTTTCGGATCCTTTGTTGTGGACGCATAATCGTGTAGAAGGTAAGACGGAATATACTTCATTGTTGTATGTGCCTTCACAAGCACCGTTTGATCTTTTTGAGCCGAATACCAAGCATGGTGTAAAGCTGTATGTGCAACGTGTTTTCATTATGGATGATGCAGAAAAGCTGTTGCCTCGCTACCTTAGATTTGTGCGAGGTGTAATAGATTCTAATGACTTGCCGTTGAATATCTCTCGCGAGATTCTACAAAGTAATAAGGTGATCGATAATATTCGCTCTGGTTCTGTGAAAAAGGTTCTCGGTTTATTGGAAAATTTAGCAAAGAAAGAGTCTGTCAAATATCAAGAGTTTTGGAATGTATTTGGCAAAGTGTTGAAAGAAGGCCCAGGTGAAGATTTTGCTAACAAAGAAAAAATTGCCAAGCTACTAAGATTTGCATCTACTCATCAGGATGGGGATGCGCAGACCGTATCTTTGGATGATTACATTGCACGTATGAAGCCAGAGCAAGAAAAAATCTATTTTATTACCGCAGATAACCATGCTGCTGCAAAAAATAGCCCACACTTAGAGTTCTTTAAGGAGAAAGATATCGAGGTCTTGTTGCTATCTGATCGTGTTGATGAGTGGCTGATGAGTCATCTGAACGAATATCAAGAAAAAATGTTTGCTTCAGTAGCAAAAGGTGAGCTTGATTTAGATAAGTTAGGCAGTGAAGAGGATAAAGAAGAACGCAAGAAAGTCGAAGAGGATGCTAAAGGCTTAGTGGAGCGAATCAAGAAAGTCTTGGAAGAGAAAGTAGAAGACGTGAGGGTTTCACACCGTCTTACTAGTTCTCCTGCTTGTATTGTATTGAGTGAGCAAGATATGGCCTTATATATGCAAAACCTTATGAAACAAGCGGGGCATGATATGCCAGCAAGCAAACCTGTTTTAGAAATTAACCCTACGCACGCACTGGTTCAGCGTATGGAGAATGAACAAGCTGAAGACCGCTTTGAAGATTGGGCTAGAATTTTATTTGATCAAGCCATTCTTGCTGAGGGTGGGCAACTTGAAGACCCGGCAACGTTTGTGAATCGTCTTAATCAGATGATTAACGAGATCTCAAAGTAAAATGAAACCAGAAAAACCTTTCTGGAAAACTAAAACACTCACAGAGATGACCCAAGCAGAATGGGAATCTCTGTGTGATGGATGCGGGAAGTGTTGTTTAATTAAACTTGAAGACGCTGAAACTAAAGAACTGTTTTATACAGATGTGGCATGCCATATGCTCGATGCAAAAACATGTCAATGTAAAGATTATGCAAAACGCCGAGAGGTAGTGGATGATTGTTTGCAGCTAGAAGTAGACGATGTTGAAGAATTTAAATGGTTACCCAAGTCTTGTTCGTATCGTTTGTTGCATGAAGGTAAAAATTTACCTAAATGGCATCATTTGATATCAGGTGATCGCAATATGGTGCATAAAAAGAAGAAGTCAGTAAAAAACCGCGTAGTGAGTGAAACAGAAGTCATGGAAGTGGCGGAGCATATTGTCTATTGGGTATAGTGCTTAATAATGTAATTAATAAAATTAACCCTAATACTTTTTCTGGTTAAATTTTGCCTATCCAAATTTATCCGTATTATTTTATAACTTTCATGCATCGTAGTAGCGGATATGTCTATGACGAACTCGGAAAAACTACGTGTTGATAAGTGGCTTTGGGCAGCACGATTCTTTAAAACACGTGGCTTAGCCGCGGATGCAGTGAACGGCGGTAAGGTTCACGTAAACGGTCAACGTGTAAAATCATCTCGCCCCATCCAAGCTGGAGATCGACTTGAAATCACTCGAGGACAGGTAAGTTCGGTTATTGATGTGATAACCTTGAGTGAAAAGCGAGGCCCAGCAAAACTGGCCCAATTGCTATATGAAGAAACCCCTGCCAGCATAGAACAGCGAGAACTCAAGACCCAACAACGTAAGCTGTTGAATGCCAGCATGCCTAAATCTGAAGGCAAACCTAATAAACATCAAAGGCGCCAAATCCGCAAAGTAAGCGGAAAATCACATTAAACCATATGATTTTTGGGTATTATTTCCAAAGTAAAAATTAATAAATGAAATTCAAATGAAAGCTGATCATGTTATTAAAGGCGTTAAGAGGTATTTGGTGCCAGGGATATTGGTGTCGCTGTATTATTTCATCAAATATAGGGCCAAGATAAGTCACAGAGCTGAAGTGGATTTAACCAATAATTTGGTTATGGGTAATGATTGTGTGATTTTATCATTCACCAAACTCAAGGCGCTTGATGGACCATTTAAGATGGGTGAGCGTGCTGGAATCGCTACGGGTTGTTTTTTGGCAACAGGGCCGGGTGGTATCGAAATCGGAGATAATTTTTTATGTAGCCCAAACGTAAATATTGTTTCAGTCAATTACAGCTATGAAAAGAAAGGTGTGCATCTTGATGATGCAGAAAAAACATCAAAAGGCATCAAGATTGGCAATAATGTTTGGATAGGGTCGGGATGCACGATTACAGATGGAGCTGTGATTGGAGATAATACTATTGTAGTTGCAAATAGCTTAGTGAATAGACGCTATAAAGATGATGTCATTCTTCAAGGCAACCCCGCAAAAGCAATCCTAAATCGATAATTTAAATACTAATTTGGAGCAATATTGTGAAAGATGAAATCGTCAAAATAATTTTTGAATCTTTAGAGGAGATAAATGAAGACCTTGAATACGAAAGTCTAAATAATTTATCTGAAAGCACAGAAATATATGGTGGTGATGAAGGAATCGATTCACTATCTTTAGTGCGTTTTGTAACTGACGTGGAAATGAAAGTGAATGATAAATTTGACAGTAGTGTTTTACTGGCAAGTGAAAAAGCAATGTCGATGCGCAATAGTCCATATAGAAATGTAGGGAATTTTGTGGAATTCGTACTTGGTGAACTTAAGGATGCTGGTTAAGTGAGTGTTCAGAATAATGAGATAATGTTGATTACCGGAACCCGTAAGGGTATCGGGCGATATTTGGTCGATTATTATCTGCAAAAAGGTTTTACTGTTATTGGTTGTTCGCGTTCACCTATGGATGAGGAAATCAAAGGCTATGAGCATCATTGTGTAGATGTAGCAGATGAAAAAGCAGTACAAAGTATGGTGCGAGCCATTAAGAAGAAGCACGGTAAGATAGATGTATTAATCAATAATGCAGGCATTGCGTCTATGAATCATGTGCTGTTAACCCCACTTAAAACTGTAACTGATATTTTTTCTACCAATGTTTTTGGAACCTTTTTGTTTTGCCGAGAAGTTGCAAAGGTTATGAGTGCAAAAAAGTATGGTCGCATAGTAAATTTTGCCACGGTCGCAACAGCACTAGATCTTGAAGGTGAAGCTGCTTATGCTGCATCCAAAGCAGCGGTGGAAAGTTTTACACGAGTAATGTCACGTGAGTTGGCAGGTTACAATATTACGGTCAATGCTGTTGGCCCAACACCTGTGCTCACAGACCTCATTAAAGGTGTTTCAGATAATAAAATGGATAGTCTGATCGCAACCCAGGCCATTAAGCGCATGGGTGAGTATCAAGATATCTCTAATGTCACTGATTTCTACATACAAAAAGAAAGTGAATTCATTACAGGTCAAGTTTTGTATTTGGGTGGCATTACATAATCGTTAACTTTGAGCCAATGAGTCTTTTGTAAAGTTTTATATATTTCATGTCTGCTCGGATTAAAAAGCTGTTAGAAAGCTTTGTAGGTAATGATTTCATCGCAGTTATTGAAGGAAATCAATCCATAAGCTATAAACAGCTACTGGAAGGTGTGAAGCGCACCCAAAAAAAGTTTGATGATGAAGAAGAGTTAAGAAAAGATTGTGTTATTGGTATTCAATCTGATTTCCACATTACAAGCATAGAATACTTTTTAGCACTCCTCTCAAGAGGCAATGTTGTTGCCTTGCTTTCGCCGCAAAATCAAAACATCGCATCTATGGTGCAAGATGCCAATATCGAAAAAGTATTTAGTTTTGACGAAAATTCAGACGTTCATGTCTCAGAATATACTAGCTCTTTTCAGAATAATGAATTGGTTCAGCAGTTATTTGATCAAGCAGAGCCAGGCTTTATCCTTTTTTCGAGTGGTACAACGGGTAAGCCAAAAGCCATTCTTCATGGAGCAGAAAAATTTCTACTGTCTTTTGAAAATGCTAAAAAGAAATTTTCTACATTAGCATTTTTATTATTTGATCATGTAGCGGGTGTTGATACACTTTTCTATACCTTGTTTAGCAAGGGTACACTAGTGTTGCCAAGTAGCCGTAGCCCTTCTGACATTTGCTGTTTGATTGCTGAGCATGGAGTGGAAGTGCTGCCCGCATCACCTTCATTTTTGCGCCTGCTGTTTATGTCGGGCGATTATGAAACGACAGATTTGTCCAGTGTAAAAATTGTAACCTTTGGCTCAGAACCCATGAATGAAACAGGCTTATCTAGCCTTAAGGTGATGTTTCCTAAAGCGAAAATCATTCAAAAATATGGTACATCAGAATTTGGTTCTCCACGGTCGAAATCCAGAAGCGATAATGGCTTATGGATACATATGGATAATGATAACTGTAAAACTAAAGTGGTGGATGAAACGCTTTGGGTGAAATCAAGTGGAAGTATGTTGGGCTACCTTAATGCACCGCAACCAGAGATCATCGATGGCTGGATGAATACTGGTGATCGGGTAGAGGTTGATGGTGAATGGATTCGAATTTTAGGGCGTGAGTCAGACATCATCAATGTCGGTGGAGAAAAAGTCTATCCGAGTGAAGTAGAGAATGTGATTAGCGAACTAGAATTAGTAGAAGATGTGCTGGTTTATGGTGAAAAGAATGCCATCATGGGTAATTTAGTTTGCGCAAAGATCAAAACGAAAAATATAGATGATGAGATAAATAAAAAGCTTCGAAAATCAATTCGCAAGCATTGCTTGAATACCTTGGAGCCATACAAAGTACCCAATAAATTTGAATTTACGCAAGATAAACTAGAAAATGAGCGCCATAAAAAAGTCAGGATTAATTAGATCTGCTGAAACTAGTATTAGCATAAAGCGTTAGGCAACTTTGTCTGCGTTTTCGTTTTGATTGATTGACTTTAAGAATGACTTAGATTCAAAAGAAATTTTGTTGTCGTCCATATCACTTATATCTTGAAGTAGAATACTTCCATCAGCTGCTCTTAGTTCAAGCCCATGCTCTGAAACAGACAATACTTCTCCGGAATTAAATTCTTTTGACTTTGCGTTTTCTGCAAGCGGCTTTAATTCATTTACATAATATTCAATATTGAATAATTTTATTTTAGGCCGAATGAATTTGTTTTCAAACGGCTTAAAATTTAAGCCTCGGAAAAAACAATCTATTTTTCGCGTAGGCCATTCAAGACTGATAAATCCGTTATAGGGTTTATTTTTACGATAATATCTTGACCCTTCACCGGTTTGTTTATAACTTTTGAAATTGTCTAAAATCAAGTTTTCATAATTTTCCTTAAAAACTTTTATCCCTTCCTCAATGCATTTGAAAATCAAGCTTCTTGCAGTTTCATTGGGGCTGATATCAAACATTTTTTGCCAGATAATTTCACCTGTATCAATTTCTTGATCCATAAAGTGCCAGGTTACGCCAAATTGTGGTTCATCATTTATAATTGCCCAAGAGGGTGCATTCGCGCCACGATAATTTGGTAAAGGGCTATTGTGAAAATTAATAAATCCACATTTAGGTGTGTTTAAGATTTCAGGCTGTAAGATGGTAAAGCTGTCAATATTGAATATGTAGTCAATCTCTTCAGAACGTAACTGATTTACAATTTCTATTGAGTTTAAATCAGATCTACTTTCATGCTTAATAGTATGTTTAACGCAAAACTTGTCCACTCCTTTGGCCAAGCTCGGGCTTATGTGTTTAGGATCAGTGATGATTAATATGAGCTCGGAGTCAGGATTTTTATTGATATGCTTGATGCAATCAAATGTCATGACGCCATTGCCAATGACCGCTATTCTCTTTTTCATAAAACTATATACAAGGTAAGTGGTTTAAATATCATAAT
>CAZVPJ010000068.1:0-9169 GCA_964629035.1 uncultured Thiotrichales bacterium
ATTCAAAGTCTTCTCTAAACATGCCAAGCAAGTGTTCTTCCAAACCCATCATTAATGGATGCACCCAAGAATCAAATATTACATTTGCACCTTCAAACCCCATTTGCGGTGAGTATCGCGCAGGAAAATCTTGCACATGAGCAGGAGTTGAAATCACGGCACATGCTATTCCTAATCTTTTTGCAACATGGCGCTCCATTTGTGTGCCTAACACCAACTCGGGCTGTAAATCTGTAATACGTGCTTCAACTTCTAAATAATCATCCGTGATTAATGCTTCAACAGAAAATTCTTTAGCAACCGCTCTCACATCCCTTGCAAGTTCACGTGAATATGTACCAATTCCGACCACTTCAAAGCCTAATTCTTTTTGTGCGATACGTGCTGCAGCGATGGCATGACTAGCATCTGCAAATATAAATACACGTTTTCCAGTCAAGTAGGTCGAATCTACAGACTTGGAGTACCAGGGTAACCGTGAGCTAGACTCAGTAATTACATGCTCTACGTTCTTACCGATAACATTGCCGATCTCACGCAAGAAATCAGTTGTAGCACCTACTCCAAGTGGAACAGTTTTTATCGTGGGTTGTTTAAAAGTTCTTTCTAACCAGGTGCAGGTTGTTTTGGCTACTTCTGGATACAAACAAACATTGAAATCAGCTTCAGGAATACGCAACAAGTCTTGAGGAGAAGCTCCCATCGGTGCCACCACATTAACTTCAACACCAATAGAGTTAAGTAACTTTGTTACTTCAACAATATCGTCTCTACAACGAAAACCTAGTGCAGTTGAACCCAATACATTGGCTTTATATATATGACCCTTTTCAACATCCGGTCGTTGCCAATCTGATTTTGGTGCTTGACTCGCCAACAATGCACGAACCAAAAGATATAACGTTTCACTTGCACCCCAATTTTCTTTTCGAGAATAGGCAGATAATTCAAGTGGCACTACCGGAACTGGTAAATTTGCACCCTCTGCTAACGCTCCGGGTTGGTCTTGCAGTAGTTCTGCTGTGCACGAATCACCTACTAACATTACACTGGGCTTAAAACGCTGGTAAGTTTTTTCTATTGCATCCGTTACCAGTTTTGCGGTATCGCCACCAAGGTCTCTAGCTTGAAAAGTGGTGTAGGTTACGGGCGGACGTTTCCCTTGACGTTCAATCATCGTAAAGAGCAAGTCTGCATAGGTATCACCTTGCGGTGCATGCAATAAAAAATGCACATCTTTCAATGAAGTTGCGACGCGCATTGCGCCAACATGTGGCGGCCCTTCATATGTCCAAATAGTAAGTTGCATAGAATTAGAATTCCATTTTTGCTTGTCGAGCCAGCGGTCTTGCAAACAACTCTGCAAGATCTCCTGCCTGGTCAAATCCTTGAATGGGCGTGAACATCAACTCAATAGACCATTTCGTTCTCAAACCTTTTGCTTCCAATGGGTTGGCGATACCTAGACCGCAAACCGTTAAATCCGGGCTATCTTGATGAACGCGATCCAGTTGGTCATCCAAACTTTGTCCCTCTGTAAGTCTTACTTTCTCCGGCAATAACTTCATTTCTTTTTCAAGTAATTGACGATCAAAAAACGGAATACCTACTTCCAAAAGCTGCATGTCACACTCTCGGCTTAAAAAACGCGCCAACGGAATCTCTAATTGAGAATCTGGAAGAAAACTAATACGTTTGCCAGTAAGTTTTTCGCGGTAGTGCTGGGTAGCACGCTTAGCACGGTTATGAGGAACTTCCGTTACACTTTCAAATAAGTCTGCTTGCACCTCAAATATTTCAGCAGCTGACTTAAACCAATCCAATGTTCCTTCTGCTCCTAAAGGGAATGGTGCAGAAATGAGTTGCGCACCTCGCTTGATCAGCTCACGAGTGGTTTCCCCTAAATACGGTTGCGCTAATAATATATATGTATTCTTTCCCACTGATGGCAATTCTTCTGCATTTCTGCCCGGGAAAAAACTCACCTCATTTATACCAAGCGCATTGAAGATACGTGAAAACTGATCTTCAACTACATCCGCAATGGTGCCAACAACAATTAGGTTTTTATCTTGTGAATCTGTATTAGGCATAAGTTCGACCAAGCCTTTTAGACAGTTGTCTTCGCCTTGGGTAAACGTTGTTTCGATACCGCTTCCGGAATAATCAGCAAAACGAACTTTACCTTGGTACATTTTCCCCAAGCGTTCAGCAGCATTACCTAAATCAAGTTTTATAACTTCTGATGGACATGAACTCACTAGAAAAAAAGTTTTAATTTCTGGTCTTCGATCAAGCACTTGAGCAACAATACGATCTATTTCATCATTACAATCTGCTATGCCTGCCAAGTCTTTGTCTTCTAATACGGCAGTTGCAAATCTTGGTTCAGCAAAAATCATCACTCCTGCAGCAGATTGAATTAGATGTGCACATGTTCGTGAACCCACAACCAGAAAAAATGCATCTTGTATTTTTCTATGCAACCAGATAATAGAAGTTAAGCCACAAAACACTGCGCGTTGACCGCGTTCTTGATGAATAGGAATATCGATACACTTGTTCGTATCTATTCCTTTCAGTACTGGTTCATTGACCTTTGGCGCATTGCTTACGGTTGCAGTGATTGAATTCATTCTGCAGGCTCCATAATGGGATTCTGGGGAAAATAGTGATTTGACTCTAATCGTGCAGCGCGCAACTTAAGCAAAAACTGACCCGCATTAATTACATAACTTATATAAGCCGCTAGCGCCAACAACATAAGTTCATAACTACTCAAGAGATCAAAATAGAGTGCTACTAAATACGCAGTATGCAAGGCAAGCACTAACATACTAAATACGTCTTCCCAAAAAAACGAACGAGCAAATAAATATTTATTGAATACAACCTTTTCCCATATAGAACCAGTGATCATAATTGCATATAGAAATAGTGTTTTAATCACGACTGATAAGATTGCAGCCTGTTCGCCTTGCCCTGTTAATAAATACTTAATCACCAAATACAGACTGATAGCAAAAACGACAAATTGAATGGGCGCCAACAAACCCTGTACTAGCGTCCATTTTGAATTATCTCTTCGCATACGCTCCTCTTTTGTATATAGAGGTGTACTTAGTTCGCTGTGAGCACGATTACCCATAAATCATCTTTGTAACCTTGGTTGGATAAGCAAATTTAGTACTATGAGGACCAACTGTCAACTAATCATGACACTATATCCAGTTAAATATATTTGACACTTGGTATGGAATTTAGATATAAATAACCTTGTGGAGTGAAGTCAGCTTGAATATGCCTTAATTGGTAATTCTTTATATATTCATTTTATATAAGCTATAAAAATTAATTATCCAATTTTCGCGAGGCACATTCATTTCATGCATTTAATGCACTTTTAATAGATGAATATAATTCCATCTCTGACTGAGAGCTCATTATCGGCTGCAAGAATCACAACTTTTGCGGCACTCTTGTCTGCGTCTCAAGATATATCGCTGATTATTGACCCGAAGGGAAAAATCATTGATATCGCGCTTGGCTCCGACGAATTACAGCAAGAAGTTGGAGACAAATGGAAAAATAAGAACTGGATAGATATCGTTTCGCTTGAAAGTCAAAAGCGTGTTAAAGAAGTCATCAAAGAAGCCAAAATTTCAGACACACCTATATGGCGAGAAATTACTCACATCCTTGCAAACGGCTCTGAACTACCGATTCGGTTCTGCATAATCGCGCTAGACACATCTGGCAAGATCATTGCTTTAGGTAGAGATCTTCGCGCAATTGCGGTTCTACAACAACAGTTACTCAATGCGCAACAGTCCCTGGAACAAGATTATTGGAGATTACGGCAACTGGAAACACGCTATCGGTTAATTTTTGACATGGCAGCCGATGCGGTATTGGTTATCGATGAACCCACCAACAAAGTTCTTGAAGCCAATCCGGTTGCAAAGAAATTACTTGCTAGCGATACAAATCGTATAATTGGCAAAAGCTTCCCCATCGGATTTGAAAAGTCCAGCATGGAAAACGTTAGTTCATTACTCGCAGAAACAAGAATTACAGGTAAATCGAGTGCCTCAAATCTACGTTTAACTATCTCAGATTTAGACTACAAAATTTCAATTAGCCTACTAAGACAGGACAGTGAATCGCGATTTTTAGTCAGGCTATACCAAACTCACGGACAACTTGCTTCTAGCGATGGGCCACTATCACGGCTAATAGAAATCACCAATAATGCTCCGGATGGCGTGGTCATTACCAACACAGAAGGCCATATAAAGTATGCCAATAAAGCATTCTTGAATCTTGCTCAACTTGCCACTGAAGAACATGCCCTCGACCAGTCCATGGATCGCTGGTTAGGTAGAACAGGCGTAGATTTAAATATTTTAATTACAAATTTACGAAATTATAACTCGGTGAAATTATATGCATCCAAAGTACGTGGTGAGCATGGAACCATTGCAAATGTAGAAATATCTGCATGCATGGTGGATGAAATTGACCCAACATTATTTGTAATTTTCATTCGAGACATAGAAAGACGTGTTAGCGACAGCATCACCAAATCGGTTAAAGTGCCTCGCTCTGTCAATGAAATCACCTCGCAAGTTGGCAAACTCCCGTTAAAAGAGATTGTCCGTGAATCAAGCGATATGATTGAAAAAGGATGCATTAAAACAGCGCTTGAATTGACCGATGATAATCGTGCTTCGGCTGCCGAAATTCTCGGTCTCAGCAGACAAAGTTTATATGCAAAACTTAAAACGCATAATATTGGAGATTTAAATCCACCCACCGAATAATCCAACCGAATAAAACATTAAGTGCGTCAGCCAACTGAAATTTAGTACGCATTCCACTACAAAATATAAGCGAATTAAATTAACACCAAAATAAGGTGTCTAATTTATTTGACAAATATGTGTGACAATATTAGTTTACATATTATGTCCCGCTTTACTGCTATTCCTAACGGTTATGCACAGCTCAACCCGCGTGCAATGCTTGAGCTACTGAAACCGATCACTTGGTTTCCACCCATGTGGGCTTTTGTATGTGGCGCTATATCATCGGGCAGTCCTTTACTAAACCAACCTCTTTTAATCATTGCGGGAATTATTTTGGCAGGTCCATTGGTGTGCGGAGCAAGCCAGATTGTGAATGATTGGTTTGATAGGCATGTCGATGCAATTAACGAACCCGATCGCCCCATTCCTTCAGGAAGAGTGCCTGGAAATATTGGTCTTTATTACGCAATCTTCTGGAGCATTATTTGCCTCAGCTTTTCTGCATTACTCGGTACTTGGGTATTTATTGCGACAATTTTAGGACTACTACTTGCCTGGACATACAGCGCACCTCCATTTCGCCTGAAACTAAATGGCTGGTGGGGAAATACTGCGGTTGGATTTTCTTATGAAGGATTAGCCTGGATCACAGGTGCTGCAGTAATGCTACAAGGCAGCATGCCTAATGAAAAGATATTTATATTAGCTATTTTATACAGCATCGGTGCACACGGCATCATGACATTAAATGATTTTAAGTCAGTCTCGGGTGACTTGAAATTGGGAATAAGATCGATACCTGCTCAACTAGGTGTACATAAAGCAGCACAACTTGCTTGCTTATTTATGGCAGCACCACAAGTCATCGTTATCTCATTACTTTTTTATTGGAACCATTCTTATCACGCACTCGCAATCTTCGCATTGTTAATTTTACAGTTTATAGCGATGCTGCGTTTAATCAAACAACCCAAAGCACTTGCTCCTTGGTATAACGGTACCGGAGTTACTTTATATGTTATCGGCATGATGGTAAGTGCCTTTGCTATTCGAAGTATGTAAAAGAAAATGAGCAACCCTATTAACAATTCATTTCTAGGTTGGTTTGGAATTTTTCGTTTGGGTTTGGTGCAAACCTCTCTTGGTGCAATCGTTGTGCTAACGACTTCAACCATTAATCGCGTCATGGTAGTTGAGTATGCGGTCCCAGCTATGCTTCCGGGCGCATTGGTTGGCATGCATTATGCCATTCAAATTATGCGTCCCAGATTTGGCTACGGCTCTGACATGGGCGGACGACGCACGCCATGGATTATTGGTGGTATGGCTACGCTTGCAATAGGCGGTGTGATGGCTGCGATAGGCACAGGAACCATTAATGAAAATACCTTAAGTGGGATCGTTATTTTAGTGTTAGCTTTTTTACTGATTGGCGCCGGGGTGGGTGCATCCGGAACTTCCCTTTTAGTACTTCTTGCCAAACAAGTAAGCGCCGACAAAAGAGCTGCTGCTGCAAGCATTGTCTGGTTCATGATGATCATGGGTTTTGCACTGACAGCAGGCTTAGCCGGTCACTTCTTGGATCCGTTCTCAGCGCAGAGATTAATTATTGTCTCTAGCGTTGTTTCCGCTATTGCTTTCTGCGTTACTTTAGTCGCGGTATTTAAACTAGAAAAATCTACACTAAACAGTCCCGAAGAAGATACAACATCAGCGAAACCTAAAACCCCATTTCGGGAAGCATTGCATCAAGTTTGGCAAGAGCCACAAGCACGCCTGTTTACCATTTTTATATTCATTTCAATGCTTGCTTACAGTGCTCAAGACTTAATCCTGGAACCTTTTGCTGGAACTGTATTCTCTATGACACCTGGAGAATCTACACAGTTAAGTGGCTTACAACATGGTGGCGTTCTAGTCGGCATGATCATGGTAGCGATCGCAGGAACACTGCTGCGAAAAAGCCGCTTTGGTTTACTTAAGAACTGGAGTGTGGGCGGATGTATCGCCTCTGCATTTACATTGTTTGCATTAGCCTATAGTGGTTTTGTAGCAGCAGATTGGCCACTACACATCACGGTATTTATATTGGGGGTGACAACAGGCGCTTTTGCAGTGGCCGCAATTGGATCGATGATGGCATTGGTTGGCAAAGGTCGCGAAAAACGAGAAGGCGTAAGAATGGGTTTATGGGGTGCAGCACAAGCTACTGCATTTGGTTTTGGTGGATTTATTGGCACCGTTGCAATTGATATCACACGCTACTATCTGGACTCTCCAGAAACAGCCTATGCAATTGTATTTGCATGTGAAGGTGTTTTATTTTTAGTGTCCGCATATATTGCATCCACTATTCAAACCCCAGCCTCTATTGAAAATGATGATTCAAAATTTGTTGCTTTTGGTGATAGCGACATGGTTAAACTTGCACAAGGTAGGTAAATAATGATGAATACATACGAAGAATTTGATGCAGTAATCGTCGGCGGTGGCCCTTCGGGAAGTACCGCAGCTAATGAATTGGCCCGTGAAGGCCACAATGTGCTGTTATTAGAACGTGGCTCGCGAATCAAACCTTGTGGTGGCGCGATTCCTCCTGTGTTAATTGAAGAATTTGGAATACCGGATTCATTACTAGTGGCTCACATAAACTCTGCACGTATGATTTCTCCTAGCAATCGTAAAGTCGACATGCCCATTAATGGCGGCTTTGTTGGCATGGTAGATCGTGATGCATTTGATCCATGGCTTCGCAGTCGAGCCCAAGCGAATGGAGCGGATGTACGCATAGGAAAATTCACCAAGCTTGAAGAAACCGAAGATAAGAAAGTGTTATTAAGCTATGTTGCTAAAGATGAAAACCAAAATAACACCAACATCACCGTAAAGACAAAGATGGTGATTGGTGCAGATGGATCCAAGTCTGCAGTAGCTCGACAAGTTTTTCCACAAGCCAATAAAACCACTTACGTTGGAGCGTATCACGAGATTGTACAATCACCTGCTAACAGCACTGATGATTTTGATCCAAAACGCTGTGATGTTTTTTATCAAGGTGAAATTTCACCAGATTTCTATGGTTGGATTTTCCCGCATGGTGACAAAACCAGTATAGGGGTTGGCTCCGCGACACGAGGATTCTCCGTTAGAGATGCAGTGAGCAAACTTAGAGACCATGCAGGCCTAAGTGAAGCAGAAACCGTCCGCGTAGAAGGTGCACCCATCCCCATGAAACCGCTTAAAAAATGGGACAATGGTCGCAATGTGTTGCTAGCGGGTGATGCAGCAGGTGTTGTGGCCCCTGCATCAGGCGAAGGCATTTACTACGCCATGACAGGGGGTAAAATTGCTGCGGAAACCGTAAGTGAATTCTTAGCCACCCAAGATGTGCGCGTACTGGCTAAAGCTAGAAAATCATTCATGAAGAAACATGGCAAAGTATTTTGGGTGTTAGGTATTATGCAGAAGTTCTGGTACTGCAGTGATAAGCGCCGCGAACGATTTGTCAGTATTTGCAAAGATAAGGATGTTCAAGACCTAACTTGGCAGTCTTATATGCATAAGAAGCTAGAACGTAAAAAACCACTTGCTCATGCTCGAATCTTTTTTAAGGATTTAGCTCATCTACTTGGTGTTGCAAGAACCTAGACAGTCCATAACCCTACTTAATCAATTACTCTGCAATACAATTGCAAAGTAATTGCTTAACATCATCTAACTAAACTATTCCATTGGCCGAGCTTTTCACAAGCGGTTTAATTATTGATGGGATCATCCTCCTCGTATTAGTAGAAATCGTCTTATTAGGCGTGTATCAATGCACAAAAGGAAATGGCGTCGCACTTACTTCTCTATTACCCAATTTATTATCGGGTCTGAGTCTTCTAATTGGAATCAAGCTTGCGCTAAATAATAGTGGGTGGGGCTGGCTTGCTGCTAGCTTAACTGTGGCGTTACTAGCTCACTTACTAGATTTGAAAATACGTTGGACTAAGAATAGTTAACACAAGAATTCTCACCAAGAGACAAGCTCTTAGTGAGAAACAAAACAAACGTATAAATGTACCGTAGTGATCGCTACCAAGATGGCGCCATCATTACGCGCTTAGGCAGCTCGTTTTTATTGACCGGGATAAAATATAATTTAGCAAAGGTAATACCTGCTACAGCGCTTAACCCCAATCGACTTACTAGTGAACCTAGCCCACCTTTTTTCTTTGCTGCAGCAATTTTTACATTCACTTCTCGCAATTTCTCCAAGCCTTGCTTGAATTTTACGTTTTCAACATCAAGCGTTACCGGAAAAATTTGTTTTGAGATCTCAGAGGTAATATCAAAAACCTTAAAATCAAACTCAGTGG
>CAZVPJ010000069.1:0-9037 GCA_964629035.1 uncultured Thiotrichales bacterium
TGATGTCATTCAGTGCTTTAAATCCACCATCATAGACTTTAGATAAATTAGAAACTGAAATTATGGTGCTCATGGATGAGTTATAACATGTATTAAAATTTACGCTAACAAGAACATAGCTTGGTTATATTTTGTACGCATTAAACATGTATACATTCGCTGTCAATGAGACACATTCCTAATGAAAAATAAGCCTCAATTTCAAATATTATTTTTATTAGGTAATACATTTATGAGTACGTAACCAGTGAGTGTACGGGAGCTTTGGGCAATTTTGATCTGCCCTCTAATGCTAGTAACTCAATGATAAATGCAAACCCTATCGTCTCACTTCCTAGCTTATTAATGAGCTCTGCCGTTGCAGCTGCCGTACCACCGGTAGCAATTAAATCATCAACAATTAATATTCGGCTTCCAGATTGGATAGCATCTTGATGCACTTCTAATCTATCAGAACCATACTCAAGCTCGTACTCAACAGAATGTATCTCTCCAGGGAGCTTCCCGGGTTTGCGCACCGGCACAAAACCAGCACCAAGTTTATATGCAATAGGAGCACCAAAAATAAAACCACGCGATTCAATTCCAATTACATAATCAATTTTATGTTCACAATATTGTTCAGTGAAATGATCAATAACATAATTTAGACCATCTGAATTTTGTAATAATGTTGTGATGTCTCGATATACGATCCCAGGTTTAGGAAAATCCTGGATATCACGTATTAATGACTTTATATCCATAGTTATCTTTAATAAAAAAATTAGCTGGTTTATTTATAGAGTATAGTTATATATATACTTTATTGAAATTAGATTTATTCGTTTATATTCTTCCTTGCAAATATTTTTTTCTCTCAGTGTCAGGGAATTTTTCTATAGCATACCGCAGCATCATGCGTGGCATTTTCGTATAATTTTTTAATATAAAATGTTTTTCCACTTCAATATTTTGCTTTCCCACTTCTCTTAACATCCAACCAACCGCTTTATGTATTAACTCTTCATTATCATTAAGCAAGACCGTTGAAATCTCTAATGCATCATCAAACTCTTTGTTTTTAATAAAATACAAGGTAGAAATAATTGAAATTCTTCTTTCCCAGATATTTTTAGACTTGGATAGCTTATAAAGCGGACTCTTATTTTTCTTATAAAGATATGCACCCACAATCTTATAAGCTGATGAGTCAACCAAATCCCAACTATTAATATATTTAGTATTATTTAAATATAAAGTATAGATAACTGATTTTTCATGATCGCTAGATGAAAATTTATGCACCATAATAAACAAGGCACACAACCTGACTTCATGGTAGGTAGATCTTAATAACTTTCTAGTTTCAGTTAACGAGAGCTCGTTAAATTGTTTGGCATATTTCCTGAGAACAGGAACACGAATTCCTAAAAACTCATCCCCTTCCGCATACTCGCCTTTACCTGTCTTGAAAAAACGTTGAGAGTAGTCAATTGCATAATCAGGGTCTCCCATTTCTTTAAGAGCATTACTGAGTTCTATCGATGTCATCCAATCCAAAAATCACTAAATCTATGGAAATACAAATAATGCTAATATCTCACCAGCAACGAATAATGCTTTTCATTTTATTCAGCATCATCACTATCATCGCCATCAGATTTTGTACTTGTCGGTGACTCTGACTTAACTTTGCTGGCTTCATTATTTTTAGCCGTTGCACGCTTGCCAAATTGACGCTCATTTAATTGCACAACATTTTCTTCCATTGCTACCGTGACTTCTTCAAGGCTGCCTTGTGTATACCCATTAATACAATTACTACCGTGCGCAATTTCATACCGGTACCAATCATTTCCATCCGCACCAAAAGGAGGATCCGTCTTCAAGATTGATTTAATTTCGTATAATTTGCGCGCTACTGGTATTTCATCTGTCATAGTGGGTTATTTTTTAATAAATATATGGTGCATTCAGGGTGTCTAGAAGGGATTTAAAATCCGACCCAATAAGGTATTTATCGCTATAAACGATATAACCATTAAACAAGTAGTTTACGCTTTATTCACCTAGATTGCTCGTTGATTAAGCTAATGCTCGCAGCTTCATATTACCAATCACAGTAAGGCTGTTATTAGGAATTACTTACAGATTACTTAGGAATTATTTAGAAATTTTATAAACCTTATATCCTAATGTTTTTACATTTACATCTACTCTGCATACAACTAATCCATATGTAGCGGTCATCAATGAACTCCATTGGCATTAATCGTGAGCTAGCCTTAGTCGAAATCACCATTCAGCGCATTAAAGACATAGCATCTACTAGGTAATAACATTCTTACTCAGGATGAGTAATTAGGCGTGGCATATGGCAACTTGAGCGCTATAAAAAAAAACAAATCAATGTCCTTACCTTCACAATTCAAAATTTTAGCTAAAACAGTAACTTTATTGTGGCCTTTATCTCTAAAACTAAACAGCGCTTCATTAAAGCATGCCTGAATGCTCAATTTTTGAGCGACTGAGCACTGAACATGTGCAAGTAAATATTTTACCCACCCTCTAAAAACATATAACTCATTGATTTTAATATGCATTAGATATTGGCATGCATATTGCTCTTAGGTATTCATAAGTGAATTGTTATTGGTTCACTTATTTAAACCATAACTAGAGGAATACATTATGAACGAATTTTCAATGAGGATACTTTATCCAGACTTATTACTGTTTACAGTCGGAGCATCAATGCTATTTGCATTGTTAGTTAGCTTTTTTCAACTCTAAGTAGATCAATATGTCTGACATTGAGCAAACTGTGCGTCTAACATTTCAGTCACACTCTTTCTGCGGATCAGAACCTAAGAAAATACATAGTATTAACGTAAATGATCATGAAGAGTCTACTGAAGTTAGGCGCACACCCTTTAAACCCGAGCCTTATAAACCCGAGACGTATATACCAAGAGCTGCAGTTTTTGTATCAAGAACATACAAATTCCAACACTAGTTAATTAATTAAGCACCAACAACAAACTAACTTGTTAGTTGGCAAAAGAATAATAAGAATAAAATATGAAAACAACCATAATATCTTACTTAAAATTGATTTTTTCTACTGACTTTATTTTATTTGCGGTAGGCGTATCTGGACTTTTATTGACGATATCATCTAACTTTTAATGTTAAACGTAATTATCCTTAGTCAAGTTATGTGTCAGGTCATGCGAAGAATCAAGACGCTATGAATCAAACAAGTCAGCAACAAACCAACGTAAATAAATATAGAGAATTTAAGAAAAAAAACCTTATTCAGGCGATATGCTTACTATTTTTATTAATTTTAATAATGATTGCTTTTTACACTTTTGGATAAGTTAAATTATTTATATCTAACAATTGCTAGCAGTGTATTTTAAAATTCACTACTAGCAACGTTTAGCTATAATTTAAGACTTCACGCTCTTAATAGAATCTTGAATACGTGTAGCAATTTCGCTGACTTCTAGCTTGTTAGTCAACTGTGAAAGTTTTTCGCCATTTTCTGCATTAATGAGTAGCATATGACCTGTTTTACCCGCATTATTTTTATACACATCATTAATACCCAGTATCGAAGCCATCATAGCAGCTTGATATTTAGTAGTATCATCCGTTAGATCTAACGTCACAAATAATACATCCTGAGTATCAAGCTTAGATTCTTCTCTAGCCTGATTTATTTTTGGGTCTAATGCTTTACAGCTGCCGCACCAATCAGCATAAAACAGAACACCATACACATCAGCCTTAGCGGTTGGTGCAGCATCTTCGCTATGTGAGATCAGTGGCAAAGCGATAAATAAAACAGGAATGAGTAAAAAAATAAGTTTTCGCATGTTTTCTCCAAAAAAATAATTTATAACATGCATAAATAGACCCAGCTTCAAAGGATTTAATTACATGTCATTTCAAATTTTTCACATTATTTAATATTTGCTACTTATTGCTATTCTGAGAAGCTTGCAGACCACTATACCGTCTATCGCTACGAACATTCAGATAGTAAAATCAGGAGCATACAAAAAAAATTCTTAAAACTTGCGACCCACTGACAAAGTAAGAACCGAACTGGCATTATCACCTAAATCAGGTATAAAACGTGATTTTAGAAAATACTGTTGGTAGCCAATTTTGAATTCTGGGAGGATTATGGGATAAAGGTCACCTGCATTATCAATATTATCCGCATACCCTGTAACTAACCCACCAAATGCACCTACAGAGCAGGAAAGAGCATTAGAACCACATAAATTATAAGTATATGCCACACCCGCATAGATAGAAGTGTCATCATAAGAATTATTAAAAATGCCACCAGTTGCTGACCAACGCTCTTTGAAAAAGTATGACAACCCTAAACCATAATTATCTTCTTCGAAGCCATCATCATCAAAATGATGTGAAGTTAGATGCAATTCGAGCTCAAACATTTCAGCATTAGCAGCGCCCATCGTACATAACAACATTAAAACTATAATTTTCATAATCCCAACCTATTGTTATTAAAGCAATTACACACGAAGACTTAGATCTAACCATGTATGCCAAAAATTATTGATAATGCTTTGACGGATTATGAATATTTCAATCAACTGTCAACGTCACATCGTTCATATCGAAAGCAAAACAACAAAACATGATGTACACAATCCATGGATATTTCTTTTCAAGCACACGCTATTCAATAAAACCTTTAAAAGGCAGGTGTGCTTTGCGTTGAGCAAACTTTAATCTACCTACTCGTGACTCAAGCTTACGTATTTTACTCAAACTCGCTGAGTAAAGACCCTGATAGGTTCCGACCCTTTCTTCAGACGCTTGTAGTCGTTGTCGTAAGTCAAAAGTTTTGGGGTCGTACTCATAGGTCATACATCTAATCTTATATCAATGCAGTCCTCTTTCGCAGGCAACATCATTTGCACTACGTCTTCACGATTTTCTGAATCAAACCAAGGGTTAAACTCATCTTCTTCAAGTATCACTGGCATTCTGTGATGTATATTGGCCATTTTTTTATTGGGAGCTGTCGTCAAAATTGACATAAACATTTCACCCGTTTCATGGCTAACTTCATATAAACCACCAAAAGCAAACCCATCCGCTTTAGCAGGACTAATTTTATACCGATCACGCTTGCCTTTAGCTTGATTTTGGTCCCACTCAAAAAAAGCACTCACGGGAATAATGCAACGATTTTTATGCATTGCCTTACTCCAGGTCTTCTTTCCCCAGGCTTCAGCACTACGTGTGTTAATAAGCGGCTGCTTACTAAATGAACGCTCCCAACCCCATTTCATTTGCGCAAACTCATTACCGTTATCGGTTCGAATCGCAACCGCCACTTCATTGGTAGGGTATACCTGCTCACGGGGCGTAAATGCGATTTCAGCATCAATCAACGCCTCAACAATAGATCTTGGAACCGAATTTAAAGAAAAACGACCACACATATATTGATTATCTTAAAAAAACAAACTCAGCTATCACGGGTACGTAATTGCAAAGTATATTCTTTATATTCCTTCTTTAATTTCTCTGGTATTGCACGCCAATCACAGTTTCGGATTGCACCTTCTAACGCATACAAATATGCAGCATGATACTTGCTACAAAACTGCCCTTTTTCATAAAGCTTTAAAAATGCTTTTTTAGCACCTGTTTTTCGCAATTTTGCAGGACTATCTATACCAATATTGACTAACTTTTTAGCCATAACAGGACCAATATTCATTAGCTCTTTTTCTAGTTTTTTCTGTTTGGCTACACTCATTTCAATATATTGCTCATATAAATGAAGACCCATACGTTCCCAATTTTATAAACTAGTTATCATTTCAACAATTTTAACTGACATTGCTTCTACCTGTCTTGAGGTTGTGCCACCAAATATTCCCTGTTTAAGTTCAGACGCCGTACCCAATGAAGTTTCATTCAAAACTTCATTCGTTTCTAGACCACTTAACTTAACAAGTAAGCTTAGTCTTGCCTTACCTGCAATAATTCCTCCCCAGAATCGCGCACCGCCGGACACGTATCTGAAGTCCTTAATATCAATATGAACTAGCAACCCATTATCTCCTCTCTCACTATTTGGAAATATGTAAGATGGATTCTGTTCCTTAAGATTTTCTATGATGTGCAACTTTAATTTATCTACGGTCGATTGATAATTTTTACTACTTCTAAAATCTCCTGCTGTAGTAATTTCGAAATAGACTTTATTCCCAACATCAACTTCAGATGGTTCTGCAGAAGTATGGCTCATTTCCTTAATATTTGATGCACATCCAACCGTTAAAAATAAAGTTAAGATACTGCAAAGTAATATATTTTGATTTAAGTTTAAATTTTTCATCATGAGCGCCCCTTTAACAATGAATTGAAATCAATTTAACTCATTCTATGTTATGAAAATGAATTTTCAATTAGTAATTCATTAAGCGGTATCTGTCCTGGTTTTGGCCATGGCTTTTCTGTACCTTTTCCAACTGCTACCATGGGGCCCATCACATGATCATTGGGCAGATTTATAAGTTCAGCCACCTTCTCGATATCAAAGCCAATCATTGGACAAGACTCATAGCCCATTTCTTGCGCGGCCAACATTAAAGTTTGCATTGCCATGCCAATAGAACGCTGGGCTTCATCACGTTGCAATGCATCATTGCCTTCATGAAAGGGCCCCATCCAATTTACTAGTAATTCTGCTACTTCTTTTGGTGCATTCTGCCAATATCGTTCTGGTTCTTTACTCCAAGCCTTAACATCTGCAGTAAACAATACTAATAAAGAAGCATCCGTCATTTGCGCTTGGTCATTACCAAACTCCGTGCGAATCTTTGAACGCAATGCAGGATCACGTAAAACAACAAACCGCCAATGCTGAATATTAAAACTGGTTGGTGCCTGAATAGTAGCCTCAAGTAATTTAGTTTCTTCTTCTTTAGTAAATTTATGTTCAGCATCAAAATGCTTGACTGAGCGACGGTTGTAGATTGCTTCTGTTGTATTCATGATTTCTTCTATTCCAGGTTATGTTGCTACATAAAACATGCTATTAATATGTGTACTCTACCAAAATTGTGAGCACATAGTGCATGCATAATAGTTACTATGTGGATGTTGTAGAGAATTAAATTCTTTGCTTTTTACAATGTCTGCTTCCGGCCAATAGCGGACATATTATCACCTCTTCAAATAGCTATTTATGAGGATATTTCCAATTCATCACCACAGGTTAAGAAACTTTGTATAGGGTAAAAATAATAAGTTTGCAGTCGCAAGACCAATTATTACCCAAATTGTTATTTGCATTCCCAAAATCCTAAACTTAATGTTATTCGACAACATAGCTCTAGCATGTATCAATCTTCCAACTAACATTAAAATCCCGGCAAAATGGATTATGACAAGACTTGCTCCATTGTATTCAAGCGGATACATAAGTAATAAAGCTATTGGAATATATTCCAATGAATTAGATTGTGCCGCCACTGCGGTTTTCAAATCTATATCACCTGCATCACCAATGCTTATTTGTTTGCTATGCCTTAATTTAATGACATTTAAGGACAACCAGATAATTAAAATTGCAAAAAGCACTGCATAAAAAACTGAAATCATTTTAATTTTCCTAATGTCTGCTTTGGGTTGTATGCAGTCATTACATACTCCCCAATAGGCTTAGCTGCCAACCTATAAAGGCACACACTACAATTACCTTAACGATATCAACTTTAAATTTAAACAATGCAATAAACGCAATTAGACCAATTACTAATGACACCCAATCTATTTTACCGATTAATTCTTCCATGCCATTAAAACCGCTTGGCCACAGCACATGATAAGCAAAGAAAATAGCTAGGTTTATGATCACACCTACCACGGCGGCAGTAATACCTAATAATGGTGCCGTGAAATGCAAATCTTCTCTGGTAGCTTCTATGGTAGGTCCACCAATAAAGATGAATAAGAATGATGGCAAAAAGGTAAAGAAAGTGGCCACACAGGCTGCAGCAATTCCCGCAAGTGGCAACATTTCTGGACCAAATAGTTCTTTAGTCCAACCTCCCACAAAGCCTACAAAAGTTACTACCATAATCAATGGGCCTGGAGTCGTTTCACCTAACGCCAAACCATCAATCATTTGTGTGCCGGTGAGCCAGCCGAATTGATCTACCCCGCCTTGATAAACATAAGGCAACACAGCATACGCCCCACCAAAGGTGACGAGTGCCGCTTTGGTAAAGAATACACCCATTTGTGTAAGCGTATGATCCCAGCCATATTTAAATAACAACAGCGCAATTACACCTACGCCAATAGCTAAACCTGCTGCAATAAACGAGATTAACCGTGCCCAACTAAATTTAATATGAGATGGAGCTTCAGTGTCATCATCTATTAACGCAGGTCCATAAGAATCATGTGCTTCATTGGCATGCAAATGACCATTAAAATAGTGCGGTGCAATTTTAGAACCGATAAAACCTAGAATACCTGCACCTAATACAATGAAAGGAAAGGGTATTTTAAAGAAAAAGATGGCCACGAATGCCAACACTGCCATAGCGCGTAGAACATTATTTTTTAAAGCGCGCGAACCAATTCGATAAGCTGCAAATAATACGATCGCAGTTACTGCAGGTTTCACTCCATACAGTATCCCTGCCACAAGCTGTGTATCCCCATATTCTAAATAGACCCAGGTTAGTGCTATTAAAATAAATAGGGATGGTAATACAAAAAGAAAACCAGCAATGAGTCCGCCCTTCACACCATGCAACAACCAACCAATATATGTCGCGAGTTGTTGAGCTTCTGGGCCTGGCAACACCATGGTGTAATTCAATGCGTGCAAAAAACGGTTTTCAGAAATCCAACGTCTGCGTTCCACCAACTCTTGGTGCATCATACTAATCTGCCCCGCTGGCCCACCAAAACTAATAAAGCCTAGCTTTAGCCACCATTTCATAGCTTCAAATAAACTTACTGAATCAGGTTT
>CAZVPJ010000070.1:0-8993 GCA_964629035.1 uncultured Thiotrichales bacterium
GAGGTGGTGATGGTTTGGCCAAACATAATTTGACCTACATCGGCACTTACATTTTTATTGTTGTTGATGGCTTCCGCAATTTCACATGCTGAAGAAGAAAACTTTAAGTCACCTTCCGTACCATAACTATGAAACTGGATATGGGTTAAATGAATCGGCAAACCATCCGCTGCAGCCATGGTTGCGATAGTGGTCGCAAAATTTCCTGGAACGCCCAAGTTACTTGCATGCACATGTAAAGGATGTGCAATGCCAAGGTCATGCACGGCTCGACTTAAGGTTGCGATAATGTCGCGGGGTTTGCTGCCGGCGGGACCTGTTTCATCGATATCAAGTCGGCGCTGATTGTATTTAAAGGCATGAATTCCTCCAGCATTAACGACTTTAATGCCTATACATTGGGTAGCATCCAATAACCAGGCAACATAATCATTAATAGCGTTTTGCGTAGCGCCTTCACGAATCATGTTTAGCAAGAAGTCGTCATTACCCAATAACGCATAGCCGCCTTTGTCTACCATCGGAGTGTCTGCTAACTCCATGTGTGCATGACGCGCGTTTACAGGTAACACTGCTGGTTCAAAACAGGCGGTGTAACCCATTTCTGCGTAGCGATACCCTGCACTGAATGTAGAAGGAACAATATGCCCGTTTCCAGAGCGTAATAAATCTGAACCAGGATGAGGGTGTAGATGTTCATCTTCTAACATCATGGTACGGGCAATGTTAACTTTTCCACCACCAATATGAGTGTGCAAATCAATCGCACCGGCCATGACAATGCAATCACTTACATCATACGTTTCTTTTATTTTATCGTGGTCAGATAGTGTATTTTTTATCTTGCCGTCAATAATGAATAGATCTTTACACTGGCCATCAATTTGATGAGCAGGGTCGTATATTTCACCACCTGTTAATTTAATTGCCATATATTATATAAGCTGCATAAGTTTGCGTAACAATACATTTGCATTAGGCAAGTTACTGTCGCGTATTTTAGCTAAAGGTAAGGTTGCAACATTATCTGCACGGCAAGCTAAACCCCGATGATCTACTCCCGGAATTCCACAAGGAATAAATACAGATGCGTTATTGGTTTTCATTTTAGGGTGACCAAAAATAATCGTTGGTATCTTTGTGTCGGGGGGCTCATCTTCTGAATGATAGTTGGCTATCCACAACAAACTATCTGCTTCATTGTTGGCTAACATACTCATACCATCAAAAAGAACTGGGTCGTGCACCGGTACACCGCTCATAAATGAAACGGGTAAGGGGACTCCTGTTTGCCAGGTAGCTACTTGGTTTGCAGTAATTTCACCTTTAGAGCTACCCAGTGGTAATCCAACACAGCGTACTTTTTGCATTAAAAATTTAATCGACTCTGTAAGAGCTTGAATCGTATGTTCTGCAGAATTTTGATCAAACTCAGAAGAATTCCAAATGAGCGTTGTATATTGGCTGTCTAGTATTGTTTGATATAAATCAATAAGGCATTGAGTATTTTCATTGATAGCACTAATGTCTTTTGCTGATTTGTAAATAATTTCTTGTAAATGATAAACAATAGTCTCAAGTAATGGATAGTCAAAAAATATTCGCGTTATATTGTTTTTTTCCTCGTTTACAATTTTAAAAGTGCCATCAGTGGAGAGGTCTAGAATATAAATCTTCTTATGGCTTACGTTTTTATTACCGAGTGTCTTTTTGGGTAATAAAACACGCTCTAATAAACGCGGAAATTTGTCGGTTATCTTGGATCCAAATATGATTACGCAATCAGCACGGTTACGTACTTCTGCCAACGTCGTTTTAACTTTACCAATGCGTTGCATCACTGCACCATTATGTCGAATGCTTTTGCCATTCGCATGATCGAGTACCCCGCCAAGTTTTTCTGTAATGGCAACGGCTTCTCGACAAGTTTGTACGTCTGTGATCAAGCCGCTTATTAATGGTTGTTTGGCATTGCCCAGGATTTCAGCCGCTTTGTCTATAGCCTGATTTTCGGTAACTGCTTCGCCCGAAATTAACGGGGAGGGAATGGAATGGGTATCTAACGAGGCCTCATCGAAAAGTTTTGCGCATGGGTGGGACGAATCAGTCAGTGTTACCGTTAGATCGGTTACATTCAATGACAAGTCGTCGCATAGCAAACCACAATGCGGGCAAGTTACATTTTCAAATTGCATGATAAATTATATAAGGTGTGCCTAACTAGAGGAACAGTGTGATCGGGAACGGCACTCATCAGGTAATCAAGTGCTAGGTGTGACTGTTCAGGTTTACTTCTTGGTTTACATCTCGTTTTTACTTCATAAAACCACTATTAAAATGTAACGTATAGATACTAAACCGTCTGTATCTCGAATTCGACAATATGTTGTGAATATATCTTTATATCTAGCAGCAGTTTATACAAATTAAACCTAATTTTGGAGCCCAAATTATGTCTAAATGGCGTGAAATAAAACCTGAACAAACCTACAGCGAAGAACAAATTAACCAGAGGTTGCAAGAAGAGCTTCCTGACTGGATCTATGAAAATGGCTGGATTCGCAGAAAATATAAAACTCATAGTTGGAAAAGCACCATGATGGTGGTGAATACCATTGGTCATTTGGCCGAAGTCGCCTGGCATCACCCAGATTTAAGCGTTTCTTATGCCTTTGTTATTTGCAAATTAATGAACCATGCTGCCAAGGGCGTGACAAATAAGGACTTTGAACTTGCTAAAAAGATTGAAGAAGTCGTTTTATGGCAGCCTGCAAAAGAAGATGGTGATTTAGAGGGTACGCCTAAAGACCAGAGGTTTGCATACCTCCAGTATTAGTGTAAGTGCGAATAGAAAGATGCCTTAAGTAAGGCTGATATTTTAGATTAATAAAATATTATAAGAATATGTTTTATAATATATTATTGACAACATTTGTAATTGCCTGAGGCGGCAATCCATATTGCATGACATTGGTTACTTTGCCTTGCTTATCAATAATATAGAGATTAGAGGTGTGGTCGACCATGTATTGGTCTTCAGAGACATCGCCCATATAAGAGTAGAATCCCTGATACTGTTTGACAACCTCATCTATTTTATTAGGTGTTCCAGTTAACCCAATGTAATCATTGTTAAAATATTGCAAATAGCTTTTTAAAACTTCAGGTTTATCTCGTTTAGGATCGACCGAAATAAAGATGGGTTGTACCTGTTGTGCTTTTTCGCCTAACTGGTCAAGCACGGTTTGAATAGTGCCTAATGTGTTTGGGCAAACATCGGGGCAAAGTGTAAAACCAAAAAACAGTAATACGACTTTGCCGCGAGCATCTTCTAATGAATAAGGCTCATTAAATTGGGAAGTTAACTCAAAATCACCGCCAATGATTGTTTCTTCGCTAAAAGAAGCGATTGGATATGTAGATACTATGAGGGTAATGATAAAAAAGATCGTTTTTTTCTGAAAATTTCTATACATATGTCATGTTGGGTAGATTGGTAAAAGGGTGAGCCTATATATTATTAATTTGATCGCATTTAGAGCTTAAATACTTTTTGGAGTTCAATTTGTCGAAGTATTTGCACAGCTGTTTATAGTAATAATAACAGTAACTTATAAATCCTACACTATAGTAACGGACATTTGACGAAAATGACCTTTTTGTCTAATTTGTGTCTAACGAGTACGCATTTACTTAGTTTTTTATGAATCAATTAATCGTTTTAAACGACTCATTCAATCCATGATATAACTTTGAAAGGTCTACAAGATGCGGCATAATGTCGCAATTGATTCGCACAAACCATAACGATGCATTGCCTTGAATTGTAAAGGGTAACGTTTACTATGTGTATGAATACCACAAGATTTTTAATCCCCGGTTAACTAATCTATTACGATATGGAGTCATAAGATTATGAAGAAAAAGGCATTAACAAAAGCCAAATGGATAAAGAGCGTCGCAACATCCGCGTGTGTGATACTCGCATCTTTTGTTGGTTTTCAATCTACCGCAATGGCAGATGAGACATGTATGTCTCCTTACATGGCGAAAATTGTTGGCCAAGAAGATTATGTATATGTATGGACTTTAGGTGTTGAAGGAATGGGTGATGGACAAGATAAGCTTGTTACATTATCTGTAAACCCTAACGCTGATACATATGGAAAGGTAGTTAACGTTCTTTCTGTAGGCGGACGTAATGAAGCGCATCATTCTGGATTAACCGATGATCGTCGCTATCTTTTTGCTGGTGGATTAGACAGTAACAAGATTTTCATTTTTGATGTGGCTACAAATCCTGCTAAACCTACTCTTCATAAAGTGATCACAGATTTTGTTGAAAAAACCGGTGGCATGGTAGGACCTCATACCATGTATGCATTGCCGGGTCGCGTGATGGTAACGGCTTTATCGAACAACGTTGATCATGGTGGCCGAACTGGCATGGCAGAATTCACCAATGAAGGTGATTTTATTGCTGCACACTGGAATCCGACGGATGAAGATCTTCGTGGAGCTGAAAAAGTAGGTAATGTTGCAGACGGCTATGGTTATGACATTCGTGCTCTACCACGTCGCAACGTAATGGTTACTTCTTCTTTCACTGGTTGGTCTAACTACATGATGGATTTTGGCCAAATGCTTGGTGATCCAGAAGCGATGAAGCGTTTTGGTAATACCGTTGTGGTTTGGGACTTACACACTCGTAAGCCTAAAAAAGTTTTCGAAGTACCAGGTGCTCCTTTAGAAATTCGTTGTGCTTGGGGTCCTGAAAACAACTATTGCTTCACCACTACTGCACTGACCTCTAAAATTTGGTTAATTTACGAAGATGATGCAGGTGAATGGAATGCTAAAGATGTAGGTGAAATTGGTGATCCATCAAAAGTACCTCTACCGGTTGATATTTCAATCACTGCTGACGATAAAGGTCTATGGGTTCAAACGTTCTTAGATGGGAAAACTCGATTCTTTGATATCTCAGATCCATTTGCTCCAAAGCAAACTTATGAGCATGTAATTGGTGAGCAAGTGAACATGATTTCACAAAGTTGGGATGGGAAGCGCGCATACTTCACTTCTTCTTTGTTAGGTAGCTGGGATAAGACTGGTGAGGCAGATGAGCAATACTTCAAACTATTTACATGGAATGGTAAGAAGTTGGCCCATGAATTTACGGTAGACTTTTATGAGTTGAAACTAGGCCGAGCACATCAAATGCGTTTTGGTGCGTACTCTCTATACTCACAGAAGCCGAACTCTAGTGACAAAATGTTGTCTCAAACAAAGTAAGGGCTACACTGTTACGTTTACCTAAATTGTTTATGTAATAGTAATCTTAAGTTCGAAACAAGGCCGCCCTCGAGGCGGCCTTGTTGTTTCTGATAAGTCAAATAAAAGAGAATTTTCATAGATGAAAGTTTTTGTACTGTTTTTAATTTTCCTAATCATCACTGCGGGTTGTAGTCGTGAAGACAATGATGCTCCGTTACCAAGTTCACATGCTGCGCAAGCTGAAGCTCAACCTAGGATTGTTGCGGATGGTTGGACACCTAATCTATCTTTTGATTTGCCTGATCCGGGCACGTATACATTAACGACGATTAATACTGCGGGTGGAGGGACACTGTTAGATACAGAAGGAAAAGAAATTGAGCTGGATAGTTTACTCGGTGATAAAATAGTTCTGCTAACTTTTATATACAGTAGTTGTACTGATTTAAATGGTTGCCCACTTGCAACTGCAGTGTTTTATAAAGTTAAGGAAAAATTTAAGGAACACCCTGAGCTTGCAGATAAAATAAGGCTGATTAGCATCAGTTTTGATCCAGAGCATGATACGCCTGAAATTATGAAGCTCTATGGTGCAGGGTTTAAGGGCGGTGAACCGGAGTGGATGTTTTTAACCTCTGCCTCAGAAGAAGCATTGCGTCCTGTAACGGAACAATATGGACAGATGGTTATTAAAGCTTACGATGAAAATGGTGAATATACGGGTACGATGGCGCATGTTTTACGTGCGTTTTTAATCGATCATTCTAAGAATATTCGTCAAGAATATAGTGTCTCATTTTTGCATGATAAGTTAGTGACTCGTGATATTCAGACGCTCTTGATGGAAGATGGAACAATAGAGATGGGCACAGAAATGGATGTAGAAATGGATATTGTTGAATAATGAAATTCAATCAAACCTCCGTGGTTTATGTAATTAATGCTCTCATTCTGGCTGGGATCGTTAGTTTAATCAGTATTTCAGAAAAACTGCACAGTGCTACAGATAGCGCTAAAGAAAGTAATGCCCAAGATAGTATTCATTACTATGGCCCTGGTGATAATAAACAAGGCTATGATTCGATAGATTACAAAACCAATACACTCGATTTGCAAAAACGTGTTGGTAAAAAAGCAGATTTATTAGAGTACGTGAACAATCCTCCGTTGGGTTTGCCTCCAGTACCGGTTCCAGAATACAACCCCATTACAGAAGAAAAAATTTCTTTAGGAAGAAGATTGTTTTTTGATCGTCGTTTGTCGATTAACGATACGTTTTCATGTGCAATTTGCCATATTCCCGAACAAGGCTTCACTAATAATGAAATACAAACTGCAATTGGAGTAGAGGGGCGGTCCGGGAAGCGCAATGCTCCAACGGTATATAACTCAGCCTATTTGCAGATGATGTTTCATGATGGACGTGAAGATTCACTCGAACAACAGGTGTGGGCACCTTTGTTGGCCCGTAATGAAATGGCTAATCCTTCCATTGGGTATGTCATCAACAAGCTTAAAGCAATTCCTGAGTACGAAGGTCTGTTCGAGAATGCCTTTGATGGTCGTGGCCCAACGATGGAAACCGTAGGTATGGCTTTGGCCAGTTATCAACGCACACTCAACACAGGTGATTCGCCGTTTGATCGGTGGTACTTTGGCAAGCAAGAAGATGCAGTCACAGAAGAGGTTAAACGGGGCTTTAAGATTTTTACAGGTAAAGGCCAATGTAGTGTATGTCATCTCGTTAATGATGATTATGCATTATTTGCGGATAACCAATTACATAACACAGGTTTGGGTTATCAAACTTCGATGGGGGATAATACAAAAACAACGCGTGTGCAACTTGCGCCAGGCGTTTATGCTGATCTCGATAATGAAATTATTAAAAGCGTTTCAAGACCTAAAGCAAATGATGTGGGTCGTTATGAGATCACTGAAAACCCAAATGATCGTTGGAAATTTTTAACTCCCATGCTTAGAAATGTGGCGTTAACTGCGCCTTATATGCACGATGGGTCGATGCTTACGCTTAAGGAAGTGATGCAGTTTTATAACCAGGGTGGGGTGCCTAATGAAGTCCTTAGCCCATTAATTAGACCACTAGGACTTAGCGAAGAAGAAATGGATGATGTGGTTGCATTTTTAAATTCACTCACAAGCGGCAATATTGGAACGCTGGTAGCAGATGCTTTTGCGGCACCAATTGGAGATCTTGGTCAAGATGATCCGAATTGGGTGCACGATAGTGACGTTAAGTAAAACAAGAATGACAGGTGCAAGCAAAATGATCACTCTAAGCCAACCTCTATGCAGACCTCTATTCATTCTGGTTCTGCTGCTTGGAATAAATGTGTCATTCATTAGTCTAGTAAGTGCTGATGAGGGTCCGTTAATGGAGCCATATCCACCAAATTATCCAGCAAATAATTTTAAGCTATCTGATATAACCGGCGAAATGCATGAGCTAAAAGATTTTCATGGCAAGCATGTGCTTGTAAATTTCTGGTCTATGACTTGCAATGTTTGTAAAAGTGAAATGACCACATTGCAAAGTGCGTATGAATTACTGGATACAGATGATTTGGTTATCATTTCGATACATGCTGGTGATCCAACCGGAGATGTTGAGTCCGTGTTAACGTTAAATAATATTAAATATAAAGTTCTATTTGATACTGACTTGCAGTTGGGAGATTGGGGAGTGCCCACAATGCCTACAACATTTATAGTCGATCCTGATGGTAATATACGTTATCGAGCTAAAGGAGCTCGGGTATGGAATTCGCCATTCATGATTGATTTTATACAGGGCATGCTAGATAGTAGGACGAAGTCATCCAATGCATCTGAGTCCTTGTAGTACGTGAAGATCATGATGCGAACTAATTTGTATTTTTAACCTCTAACCACGTATCTAGTGTTATTTACCAAGGTAAGCAAATCAATGAGTAGGCTATTTTTAATCTCTATTATAAGTTTCATGTTTGCACCACCTTTGCTGGCCACAGGTTTAATGGATCCTGTGAGTGGCTCACCCAAGGCAGGGGATTTCAGTCTAGAGAATGTAAGCGGTAAAAGTACTAGCCTAAGTGATTATAAAGGAAAGTTTGTGCTTCTTAATTTCTGGGCGACATGGTGTGCACCGTGTCGTAAGGAAATGCCGGCAATGGATAATTTGCATAATGAGTTTGGTGGCGGAGGTTTAGAAGTGGTAGGGATACACGTTGGCCCGAGTTTGGCTGGCGTTAAAAAGTTTTTAGAAGCTGTGCCTGTAACCTTTTCTATTTTAATGGACAAAGATATGAGTCTTGCAAGTTGGGATGTGCGAGGGTTGCCCACCACATTTTTGATAAGCCCAGATGGTAAATTGATATACAAAGCTGTAGGTGAGCGTGAGTGGGATTCACCTGAAATGGTAAAATTTTTAAAAGGGCTGGTAACTAAATATGAGCGTATGGCTGAGGCTGGTGACGAATTTGTAGTTCCGACTGATAATAATCCTGTTGAAAAGAAATCATTTTTTGCGAGTATCAAAGAAACCTTTGGTTGGTCTTCTGGTGAGCAGTGCGATACAAACAATTTGTTACCAAATTAACTCTTATTAAATAACTTGAATACATCAAAATGGGTGAGTGATTCCGAGTTCGCTAAACCTATTCTCGAATATATTTCTGAACATTTTCCTAATGCAAGCATTGAAGAATGGGAGCATG
>CAZVPJ010000071.1:0-8885 GCA_964629035.1 uncultured Thiotrichales bacterium
AAAATCTAACTATTAGTGAATAAATAATGAGTGAAGTAACTGTAAAACAACTAGCGGATGTAGTTAAAACTCCTGTAGAGAAGTTGCTCGTTCAACTTTCTGAAGCAGGCTTGGAGTTTGATGCTGCAGACCAGGTGGTTTCTGATGAGCAAAAAATGCAATTACTTGATCATTTACGAAATAACCGTAGCAACGAAGTAGCAGAATCAGCAGGTGAAGGAAAGAAGATCACCTTGCGAAGAAAGAGTACTTCTACCTTAAAGGTGGGCGGTACTACGGGCAGGAATCCTACTAATGCTAGCACGGTAAATGTTGAGGTTCGAAAGAAACGCACTTATGTTAAACGTAGTGTGGTGTTGGAAGAAGCTGCAAAAGAAGAGCAGCAACGCGCAGATGAGCAGGCTGCTAAAGAAGCAGAGATTGCAGCGAATTTAGAAAAAGTTGCATCTGAAAAAGCTGCAGCTGAAAAAGCACAGCAAGACGAACTGGACAAACAAAAAGCTACCGAGCAACAAGAAGAAGTTGAGAAAGAGGTTGCTAAGCAAGAAGTACCATCAGCACCCGTTGGTATTCGCGTAGTCACTCCGGCACCTGAAAAGCCAGAAATTGATGATAAAAAACCTGCTGCAAAGAAATCTAATAAGCCAAGACGCCAAGAACTGCATGTTGCTAGCGACAAACGAGGCAAACGCAAAGCAAAACCAAAACATAGACGTCCAGGTAAAGTAGCACAGAGTGACAAACATCAATTTGAAAAGCCAAGTGAGCCTGTTAAGCGGGACATACTAATACCTGAAAGTATCTCGGTTGCTGATCTTGCGAAGATGATGGCAGTTAAAGCTGCAGAAGTGATTGGTGCGATGATGAAGATGGGTGTCATGGCAACAATCAATCAGATACTTGATCAAGATACTGCAATCTTAGTAGTAGAAGAAATGGGTCATGAAGCCAAACCAGCTGAAGCATCAAGTGTTGAAGATACCTTGTTGCAAGTTGAATATGATGAATCCAAAGCCATTGTTCGAAATCCTGTGGTTACGGTTATGGGGCATGTTGATCACGGTAAAACATCATTGCTTGATTATATTCGTACTACTAAAGTTGCTTCAGGTGAAGCTGGCGGGATCACACAACATATAGGCGCATACAGTGTAACGACTGACAAAGGCACCATAACTTTTCTGGATACACCAGGACACGCGGCCTTCACATCAATGCGGGCACGTGGAGCAAAAGCTACGGATATTGTTATCCTAGTTGCTGCTGCTGATGACGGTGTTATGCCACAAACTAAAGAAGCAGTAGAACATTCACGTGCAGCGAATGTGCCGATTATTGTCGCGGTAAATAAAACAGACAAGCAAGATGCAGATCCAGAAAAAGTTCGTAACGAGTTGTCGGCATTAGAAGTACTGCCCGAAGAGTGGGGTGGCGATACCATTTTTATTAATGTTTCGGCTTTAACGGGCGCAGGAGTGGATGAACTTCTAGAAGCCGTTACTTTGCAAGCTGAAATATTAGAATTAAAAGCTGTTGATCATGGGCCCGCTTCAGGTGTGGTGATTGAGTCTACCTTAGATAAGGGTCGTGGACCGGTGGTAACGGTATTGGTGCAACAAGGCATGTTATCGAAAGGCGACATGTTGCTAACCGGTGAAGAATATGGGCGCGTACGCGCAATGTTTGATGAAAATGGTAATGAAATAGAAAACGCAGGTCCATCAACACCCGTTGAAGTATTGGGCTTGTCAGGTGCCGCAAGCGCCGGTGAAGAAGCGATTGTTGTCGCTAATGAACGTAAAGTACGTGAAATTGTTGATATTCGTAAGAGTAAATCTAGAGACAGTCGTTTTGCTGCGCAACAAGCATCCAAACTAGAAGATGTATTTAGTGAGTTAGGTTCTGGGGCCGCAGAGACGGTAACAGTATTAATAAAAGCAGATGTTCAAGGTAGTGCGGAAGCATTAAAAGATTCACTTGAAAAACTCTCTACAGATGAAGTCAAAGTTAAAATTGTAATGTCGGCTGTGGGTGGAATTAATGAATCGGATGTAAGTCTTGCAGAAGCGGCTAAAGCTGTGATGATTGGTTTTAATGTGCGCGCAGATAATGCAGCGAAGCGAGCAGCAGCAGATGTTGGTGTTGAGATTCGGTACTACAGTATTATTTATGAAGCGATTGATGATGTGAAAGCGGCAATGAGTGGTTTGCTTTCACCAGAAGTACGAGAAGAAATCATCGGACTTGCAGAAGTTAAAGATGTATTTAGATCATCTAAGATGGGTGCTGTCGCAGGTACTCAAGTAGTTGAAGGTATGATAAAACGTGGCCGACCTATCCGTGTGTTACGAGATAATGTGGTTATATACGAAGGTGAACTGGAATCACTTCGTCGACACAAAGATGATGTGAATGAAGTTAAGTCAGGAACGGAATGTGGAATCGCAGTTAAAAACTACAATGATGTACAGCCTGGCGATCAAATAGAAGTATATGAACGAACTGAAATCAAGCGATCAATATAAAATTTTATCTAAAGACACTGCTTAACTTATAAGTATCAGCAGTTATCAACATGCAACAAGAATCATCAAGGCCGTTAAGAGTAGGTGAGCAACTTCGCCGTGAGCTTACTGTTATGCTGCGTAATGAAGTAAAAGATCCACGTGTATCAGAAGTTATTGTTTATGATGTCGTGGTTAGTAAAGACCTTGGCACTGCAAAAGTTTATTTTAGCCCTATCGATATCCAACAAGATGCCACTGAAATTATGGCGGGTCTTCAAAGTGCGAGTGGGTATTTGCGGACACAACTAAGTAAAATTTTAAGTCTACGGAAGGTGCCAGAATTACGCTTTATTGTAGATGACACAGAAGTTAAAAGTGACCGTATTGAGCAACTCATTCAAGAAAGTCTTAATAAGCATTAGTTAAGTTGTATTTATTCTAGTCGAGTGTCTGCATACACGTGGGTGGCAAAAAAAATAAAGGCCGGGCGCTAAATGGTTTACTGCTTTTTGATAAGCCAACCGGTGAATCTTCAAATCGATCTTTGCAAACTGTCAAACGAATTTTTAGCGCAGCAAAAGCAGGTCACACCGGAACATTAGACCCATTAGCAACAGGTTTGCTGGTGATATGTTTCGGACGTAGCACAAAAATTTCCGATTACCTGCTGGCGGTCGACAAGCAATATCAGGTTGTACTTAAACTTGGGGTGATGACTGATTCAGGTGATTCAGAGGGTAAGGTGATTCAACAGCGTGATGTTGCAAAGATTACAGAAGAATCAATTATTCATTACGCCGCAACGTTGACAGGAGAGATTGAACAAGTCCCTCCCATGTATTCTGCATTAAAACATCAAGGTTCTCGATTATATGAGTTGGCTAGAGAAGGAATCGAAGTAGAGCGTCCGCCTCGTAAGGTCAAGATTCATTCATTTGAATTTATTAAAAAACAACAAGAACTCGTAACCATGCATGTGCATTGTTCTAAAGGTACTTATGTGCGCACTCTGGTTGAAGATCTTGGTAATCTACTAGAATGTGGTGCACATGTGGTGGGTCTCCGGCGTGTTTCTGTAGGGTCCTTTATTAATCAGAAAATGTATAACTTGGATGAACTTGAACAGCTTGCGAATAAAGGTTTTTCTTATCTGGATGAGGTTCTCCTTGCCACGGACCAGGCATTGTTGGACTGGCCAGCGGTTACGATTGCGGATCATCAAATGAAGGATATGAGAAATGGTCATGCATTAGCCTTGGCAAATTTACCAGTAGAAGGTGTGGTGAGGATATACGACAGTAATCAGGAGTTTTACGGAATAGGCAAAGTCCGGGAGGATGGACGTATGACGCCAAAACCACTCATCTAATGTATTTATTGGTAATCAGATACCTCTTTAAGGTTAGTCTAAATAATCTGGATACACCAAGATATTTTCCTTGTCCATAAGGGACTACGTGGTAGAATCGCGCATTCAGTAAAAAGCAGAATTGAAGACCATCAGGCGTAAGGCCGATAATATTAGGCAAGAATAAGATGACCATTACAGCACAAGACAAGTCAGAAATCGTAAAGAAATATCAACGAGAAGGTAACGATACCGGTTCACCCGAAGTGCAAGTGGCACTCCTTTCTGCACGCATCACACATTTAAGCGATCATTTCAGCAAACACAAAAAAGACCATCACTCACGTCATGGGCTATTAAAGATGGTAAATCAACGTCGCAAACTACTTGACTACTTGCGCACAAAAGATCAAAAAAGATATCAGGACTTAATTGGCTCTCTTGGTTTAAGACGCTAATTTTAAGTGCTCTCTAAATCTAATGGGGAGTTCAATGTTCGTATCTTTCACGCATTCATTACCAACATAGTATTTATGACAACAGGCAGTATCAACTTGTCGTGTAAGTAAATATATTTCATAGAGTTCGTAACCTTAACAGTAAATCAAATATTGGAAATTATCAGTGAGCAAAATTACAAAGACATTTAAGTACGGTGACCATGATGTAACGCTTGAGACAGGCGAAATTGCAAGACAAGCCTCAGGGGCTGTGATGGTTGATATGGGTGGTACTACCGTGATGGTAACGGTGGTTGGCAAAAAAGATGCTGATCCAAGTCGCGACTTTTTCCCACTTACGGTTAATTACCAAGAAAAAACCTATGCAGCAGGAAAGATTCCTGGTGGGTTCTTCAAAAGAGAAGGTCGACCTAGTGAGAAAGAAACGCTCACCTGTCGTTTAATTGATCGTCCTATTCGCCCGTTGTTTCCAAATGGCTTTATGAATGAAGTCCAAGTCATTGCAAATGTCGTTTCAATGAACACAGATGTAAACCCTGATATACCTGCAATGATTGGAACTTCTGCAGCATTAGCTATTTCTGGAATTCCTTTTAGCGGGCCTATTGGTGCCGCACGTGTTGCCTATATTGATAATGGTTATGTGTTAAATCCAAATTATTCGCAGTTAGATAACTCTAAACTGGATTTAGTGGTTGCTGGAACAGAAAGTGCAGTACTCATGGTTGAGTCTGAAGCCCAAATTCTTTCAGAAGAAGTGATGTTAGGTGCAGTGATGTTTGGTCATGAAAGTCTTCAAACTGCAATTACTGCTATTAAGGAATTTGCAGTAGAAGTGAATACTCCAGCTTGGGATTGGCAAGCCGCGGTAGCAGATGAGTCTCTTGCTACTAAAGTTAATCAAGCATGTGCTTCACAATTAGGAGAAGCGTATAGCATTGCAGAAAAAATGACACGTCAAGACAAAGTGAGTGAAGCGCGTGATGCGGTAGTTGCGTCGCTGGTGGATGAAGAAAATGGCCCAAGTGAAGCAGATGTATTGGCGGCCTTTAAGAAAGAAGAAAAGAAAATCGTTCGCGGTCGAATTATTTCAGGTGAAAAACGCATTGATGGACGTGATCAAAACACAGTGCGCCCAATCACAGTACGAACAGGTGTGTTACCTCGCACACACGGCAGTGCATTGTTTACACGTGGTGAGACACAAGCCATTGTGGTAACTACACTTGGAACAGGTCGTGACGCACAAATTATTGATGCGATTGAAGGTGAATATAAAGACATGTTTATGTTGCATTATAACTTCCCTCCTTTCTGTGTTGGTGAAACTGGATTTGTGGGATCTCCTAAACGTCGCGAGATTGGCCACGGCAAGTTAGCGAAACGTGGAATTCAAGCGGTAATTCCTGATGAAGAAGAATTTCCATATGTATTGCGTGTAGTTTCAGAAATTACAGAATCTAATGGTTCGAGTTCAATGGCTAGTGTCTGTGGGTCCAGTTTGTCAATGATGGATGCAGGTGTGCCGCTCAAAGCTCCTGTCGCAGGTATAGCAATGGGTTTAATTAAAGAAGGTGATGACTTTGCGGTACTCAGCGACATATTAGGTGACGAAGATCATCTCGGCGATATGGATTTTAAAGTAGCTGGTACTACCGAAGGTATTACTGCTTTACAAATGGATATCAAGATTGAAGGCATTACCAAAGAAATTATGGATAAAGCCCTCAGTCAAGCTAAAGAAGGTCGTTTGTTTATTCTTGGTGAAATGGCGAAAGATATATCTTCTGCGCGTGAGGAAATGTCTGAGTTTGCACCACGCTTTACTGTGATGAGAATAAACCCAGATAAGATTCGTGATGTAATTGGTAAAGGTGGCGCTACTATTCGTCAACTGACTGAAGAAACTGGAACTACGATTGATATTGATGATGAAGGTGTTATTAAAATCGCATCAATTGATAAAGCAGCAGGCGATGATGCGAAGAAACGTATTGAAGAAATAACCGCTGATGTTGAAGTAGGTAAAATATACGAAGGTAAAGTAGTTAAGATTATGGACTTCGGAGCATTCGTAAGTGTATTACCCGGTAAAGATGGTTTGGTTCACATTTCACAAATATCCAATGAACGTGTTGAGAATGTTACCGATGAGTTAACAGAAGGTGACATTATAAAAGTAAAGGTTCTTGAAATTGACAAACAAGGACGTATTCGATTAAGTATGAAAGCGGTAGAAGAGTAGTTTCGAACGCTGAAGTGGAAATAGAAAATTTCTACTAACTCTATATGATTAAAAGGGTGCATTTGGCACCCTTTTTTTTGCATTACTTTTTAAACAGCTTGTTAACGATTTTTAACGGGCTTTTTGTGATCGACACATCAGCCGCTCTTCGGTCTTCTTTTCTTCTATTTTTCATTACGAGTCTGGCGTTATCATCTATAAACGGAAACCGCGTTTCCTTGTTTGAAGTTCTACGGTCAGTACTTTCTCTGCGCTCTATAGGGGTGTCCTCATTATCAACACGCTTAGAGGCTTTGGCTGAAGTAAACATGTATTTCACCTGTTTATTTATGGTTGCCACAATTATAGTGACTCACAAATAAATAAGATTAGATAAGCAGGTTTAAGGGCGGTTTTTCATAACGAATGGTTTTTTGAATATATATATTGTGAACAGTTACACAATTATTCATTTAACCAGGGGCGTAAACCAGATACACAATCTAGGGACTTTAAAATGCATGAATGGAAGTTCAACAATTCTAGAGTCTTAGTAATGGTTTCAATGCAGACATGATTAAATTGTATATATGTTTTGGTTGTAAGCTCTAGTAGCCATTATTGAAATGATGGTTAATAGCCAAAGTTATTATTATTTCGAATATAAAATATTTTAATTTAGGAGAGTTATTCAATATCTTAATTATATTTTAGGTATGATACGTTTTATTTCACAGCGATAATTAATTTGTTAATTCCATCAATTCCAAAGAATGAGTTATTTCGTTTAAAGGCATTGAGATCGCTCAATATACTCGACACGCTCCCGGACGAGAGAATTGAATTAATAACAAAGAGTGCTGTTAAAGCTTTTCATGTGCCAGTATGTCTCGTGACCTTTGTTGATGAAAATCGTCAGTGGTTTAAATCTTCTGTAGGTTTAGATGTGTATGAAACGCCAAGATTTATGTCATTTTGTGCACATGCGATATGTGAAACTATCACCAGTGATAAAAATTCTCGTATATTTGAAATTAGAGATACGGCGGTTGATATTCGTTTTATAGATAATCCGCTGGTAACGAATAAGCCTTGGATTCGTTTTTATGCCGGATATGTCTTGCAATCAATAACAAATTTGAATCTTGGAACCATCTGTTTAATTGATAATAAACCCAGAATACTTTCTGACAATGAAAAAGAAGTACTGATAGAAATGGGTGGAATGATAGAAAATTTGATTAATGGTTATCCTTATACTTCTTCATGATGCCAATTAGTCTAATGTGAATTTCTTAAAAAGATTCATTTTACTCAGTATCAATTAACTATGTATCAATTAACTCAGTTTCTATGCGCTTACTTTTAGAATAGGTTTGTAGTAGCTACATGTTCTTGCTCATCGTTGAACGCACCTGGGCTTGCGCAATTTCCTGGCTCTTGGTTGGCATGCAATATCTGCAATTCTGCAATCTGTGGTGGTCGAAGGCTGAATTTTAGTACAAAATATATTTCATGACGGATGGACCTAAAATTAAAAAATCTGAAGATGAATGGCGAAAAGAATTAACGCCAGAGCAATTCCGAGTTTGCAGACAGAAAGGTACTGAACCTGCTTTCACAGGCGAGTTTGATGGCCATAAAGAAGATGGAATGTATGTTTGTGTTGCCTGTAAAACGCCATTATTTGAATCGAAGCATAAATTTGATTCTGGGTCAGGGTGGCCAAGTTTTTTTCAACCTCTCAATGAGGATTGCATCCAAGAAGAGTCTGATGTGTCGCATGGAATGAGGAGAACGGAGGTGATGTGTTCGTCTTGTGGCGCACATTTGGGGCATGTGTTTGAGGATGGGCCACAGCCTACAGGGCTTAGATATTGTATTAATTCAATATCATTAGACTTTGATTCTAAAGAAAATTCTTGAGGTAATTAAGTCATTACTAATCCAATTTCTAGCCTTAAATAGATGCTGCTGGTCACCCGTGTTGGCAAATATGGATATCTCTTCAATGAGTTATCAAATGGAATGATGAGTGGTCAGGGGGTAGATGTTGCTATTTCGCCCCAATTGGCTGAGCCATTTATTAGTTCTAAAACGACTAATACAAGAGATAAATATATCTAAGCAGGTCTACAAAAATACTTCTAACGAATGCTATAATTACGTTACATATCAGTGTGCTGCATAATAATATTACCGATATTGATGGTAGAAGACCAAAAGCAGTTCCAGCACTCTTGATAGCTGACTTAATAAAACCTTTATTTATAAACTTTTCTTCAACTAGTGGAGGCGAACATGAAGAAGTTACTAATCAACGCGCGCTATTTTTTAGCTCCGTT
>CAZVPJ010000072.1:0-8881 GCA_964629035.1 uncultured Thiotrichales bacterium
TAAGACGGCCGAATCCAGGAGGAGTCGAGAATAACAACATGCTCAAATAGAGGATATTCGTATCATGTTGAGAGGCTCTTATATAAACAAGCATAATTAATGCCAAAAACTCTATTCTCTTGGTTTTCAGGGACTTATCATTTTCACGCTGTGTGATAGTATAAAATTACCGACAATTTTGGGCACATTTGTGACAATCTATATCAATTATATTCTGTAAATATATTGATTTATAACGTTTTATTGACGTTTCAGCACTGTACTCTTAGATGTTTAATGAATAATCAACAGCGGGTTTTTAAACACTATATCCAGCCAAATTCATCCACAGGACAAGATTTGTATTTATACTGGTTGATTGAGCATAAAAAAAACATTTAACCGTTGCGCTATTGAGTAACAAAACTCGATTAATGAATAATAAGAAAAATGATTGAATCCGTTTACCAGGCATTACTTGATAGTGAACAGCTTGTAGAAGACCCTAATCAAAAACAAGTTATACAAGCCTTGCAGATCTTGCATGATGAACTTGCTGTCGACAATCCTGATGAATCAAGCCTTATCAATCGATTCACCACGTTGTTATCACGCAAAACGAATACAAGAACCATTCAAGGGCTCTATATTTGGGGCGGTGTGGGTCGTGGCAAAACTTTTCTAATGGATCTGTTTTTCTCTAACCTACACTTTCAGGATAAATTACGCTTACATTTCCATCGCTTTATGGAACAGGTACACACGATGTTGCATACCTATCGCAATGAGCCAGACCCACTGAATTTAGTTGCTAAAGAATTTTCAAGTAAAGCTAAAGTGCTATGTTTTGACGAATTTTTTGTAAATGACATTGGCGATGCCATGATTCTTGCAGGTTTGCTGGAGGGTTTATTCGAAAACAATGTTGCGCTCATTGCAACTTCAAATGTAGAACCCAGCCTGCTGTACAAGGATGGTTTACAACGTGAGCGGTTCCTTCCGACTATCAAGCTCTTAGAAGAACACACTAAAATAATTCATCTTGACGGTGAAGTAGATCATCGTTTTGAATTTTTGCAATCCAATGACCTATACAACTCGCCTATCGACGTGGATTCTCACGATTGGTTAGAACGCAGTTTTTTAAAGCTTGCCACAGAGAGAAGCAATGAATCATGGGAAAAACTAAAAATTAATAACCGTGAGCTACAATCAATACGCCACGCAGAAGGTATAGCCTGGTTTGATTTTAAAGAAATATGTGATGGCCCAAGAAGCGCTTCTGACTATATAGCCATCGCAAAAGATTTTAATACCGTACTGCTATCTCATGTTCCTATTTTTAATGGGAAAGATGATCAGGCCAGAAGGTTTATTACATTAATAGATGAGTTCTATGATCGAAATGTTAAACTGATTTTGTCAGCCGAGGCCAGTCCAGCTAAACTATACGAAGGAACGCGCTTAAAAGCCGAGTTTGGACGCACGATTAGCCGATTGACAGAAATGCAGTCACACGAGTATTTAGAAAAACAACACCAACCTGATTAAGAAGTTTATTTAGGAGTTAATACATGAAGCCAGCAGTACGTGTAGCCATAACAGGCGCTGCAGGAAACATAGGATATGCTGCTGCTTTTAGAGTAGCTGCAGGAAACATGCTTGGTCCAGACCAACCTATTATATTACAGCTAATTGAAATCCCCCCAGCGCTGGATTCACTAAAAGGTGTAGAAATGGAACTCCGTGATTGCGCATTTCCCCTTCTACATGACATTATTTGCACTGCGGATGTTAATCATGGCTTTGGAGATGTTGATTACGTTTTGTCTATTGGCTCGAGACCTCGATCCAAGGGCATGGAGCGCGCTGATTTACTAAGCGAGAATGGCAAGATTTTCGGCCCACAAGGCAAAGCCATCAATGACAACGCATCAAAAAATGTAAAAGTGCTTGTGGTAGGAAACCCTGCTAATACCAATGCATTAATTGCATGCAATAATGCACCTGATTTAGACCCCTCTCAATTTACTTCAATGATGAGATTAGATCACAACCGATCAATCAGCCAACTTGCCTCGAAAACAGGTGCCAAGGTAACCGATATCCATAAAATGGTCGTCTGGGGAAATCATTCCTTGTCACAATTTCCAGACATTAGTCATTGCACCATAAATGGCAAAGATGCCAAAGCACTTATTGATGATGCATGGTATAAAAATGAATTCATTTCTAAAGTTCAAAAACGAGGTGGTGAAATCATAGATGCGCGTGGCGCGTCATCAGCCGCTTCAGCCGCCTCTGCTGCCATAGATCATATGCGAAACTGGGTGCTTGGAAGTGAAGATTGGGTCAGCATGGGAATTATTTCAAAAGGTGATTATGGCATTACAGAAGGCCTAATGTATTCTTTTCCTGTTATTTGTAATAACGGTAAATTTGAAGTGGTCCAAGGATTACAGCAAAGTGACTTTTGTTTAGAAATGATGAAACAAAGCGAGAAGGAATTACTTGCAGAACGTGAAGCCATTAAAGATTTAATGTAGAGATAGATTGGCCCACATTATATCCACTTAAACTCACATATGCGATTACCGTCAGCGCTCCACACTAGTCCTATCTAGCTCCGAACTAGCCACGGACTGACCCCACTCTAGTCCACATTAGGCACTCATAATACCTCATAGATAAGTGCTTCTGAATACTCAATCAAAATTCAAAAGGTCAAGCACCTTATCTAAAGCATCATTCTTGTCATCGCCTTTAACACTATCTTTTCGTTGTAGTGCAGCAGCTGCCTTGAGCTTTTGTTCAATATAGTTTTTATTACAGGTTTTAATAATCTCTTTTATCTGATCAAGCTCATTCTGTATATGCATTAAATCTCTTACCCAAGTTTCTACATATAACCCTTCTTCTGGATTTATTTTGACATTGAGTGAACTTTTTGAAAATAGTAAATTGAAGTCTCCACACCAATCTCGTGGCGCTTTTTGTGAAAGCTCATAAAAAACATCTATATATTTTATGTTCTTTAAACTAGGCCTTCGATTAGGATCTAACCTTTTTATTTTAAGATTTTCGATACCGCTCAATTTTTCCACCTAGTTGAGAAACAAAAATATGGTCACTTAGTATATTTCACCATACGCTTTCATTCAGTTAATAGCGAGCACATTAGGAAAAGAATAGTTGCTGTAACATAATTCAATTAATTATGTATTAAACAAGAAAAACTTCAAAAAGTTTTATGTGCCTTTATGTATACATAGATCCAGCAATACCAGATTCTTACTAAAGACAACTGAAACTAATACTATGATTATAGTTAGCGCTAAATATATAGTTTTAAAATTATGCAGATATTCGTTTAAAAACATTCAGACAAGTTAGATCATGCTTACCTTAGCGCGAAAAAACACGTTTTAAACGGCTTGCGTTGATGACATAACGCATAGTTGGCTTGTAGACACACATTGATGCACCCACCCTTTATCGCCTGATTAAACATAAGTATTGTTCATGCGGCCTATAAAGGAGTCATCTTCATTCCAGGTATCGGTAAAAACAAACCCTCTAGATATTATTGAGCGATATAGCTTAGCTTTATAATATTTCAGCCGCTTAACATAGTTATACCACCTCGTTAAGGAAACATACTATGTCGCGAGCAGCTATACTTTATTTAATTATATTTTCCATTCTAACCTTCCCGAACGTTGTCGTGGCTGAAGGATATCCAGAAATGAAAAAGTTTTGTATGTGGAAAGCAAGTGCTGCTCAAGTAATTGCAATGAATCGAGACTTTGGTTTAAATGAAACGACCATTATAGATAAATACCTTAAGCAAGAGAATGACTACAACGAACAAACGGTTGTCCTTGAATTAATAGATCGAATTTACGGTACTTATGAATATGTAACTCACGATACTATATACACACAGACCAATAAAACATGCTTAAGAGACCTATACACTGATAAAACCAGTGATGTATTTTTATCTCAACATTTAGATAAAAATCACTGACTTGTCATTTTGGCTAGACACTACGTAAGTTGCTCAAATATTCTAAACCCAGCAACATAAGTTCCAATTGCAGAACCTAATGAACTAAGGACGAATATAAGCAATATTCTAGCCACCCTATTCTTTCGCCAACCCCATGCCGATGACGTATCTTTACGTAGTGAACTAAAATCATTCACAGTTGGCTTACGAATAAACAATTCCATTGCAGCAGTTACCATACCTGCACCAATAGTTGGATTTAACGAGGTAATGGGTGCTGCAATAAATGCCGTGATAATCGTTAATACATGTGCGCCTGCAATGGCAGCACCTAATGCTGATAAGCTTCCATTGATGACTACCCATTGCCAAATTAGGCTCCATCCCATTTCGGGCCCTTTTTGAAATCCTAGGTAAAATCCAAGGATTACCAATGCGACTATGATCCATGGAAGTAACTTAAACCAAGATCGCTTCTTGGGAATAACATCTAACTCAGCAATTACATCATTAGCATTATAAGAAGAATCTGTAGAGTATTTTTCTAAATAAGTTGTCATGCCTTTTACATGCCCCGCCCCTACAACGGCTAATAGATTTTTAGTAGGGTACTCTTTCATGGTTTGCAATAACTTTGCGGTCATATACCGATCACGCTCATCAATTAATGGTACAAACAAATCATTTGCATCTTCAGAAAACTGTGCGAAGGTTGTTTCCAATAAATCCCCTGTTTTAAGTTTTTCTATCTCTTCTTCAGATACAGTCTCTCGTGAGACCACACTTGTAAACAAACCAGCAATAATATACAGGCGTTTCCAAAAAGGCACATTATGATAAACACGCTTTAAAGTCGTACCTACTTCACGGTCAATTACCACTAATGGCAAATCTAATGATTTCGCATGTTTAATTGAAGTTTTCATTTCTAAACCTGGCTCAATACCAAGTTGTTCGGCCATACGTTGTTGATATGAGCCTAATGCTAAACTTGCTGTTACCATGCTGGCTTTGCCACTTCGTATCACATCGAATAAATCCATCTTGGCTAGAGCATTAGGGTCTGTCATCGCATTAAAACGACTTTGACAGAGCTCTATGCAAATAACATCATATTCTCTAGACTCAATTAGCTCTTGTGCTTTATCTGCACTGGCACGCGACACATGTGCGGTACCTAAAATTGTGATAGTGCTTTCACCAATAGAAAGCGTTTTAACGGGCTCATCCACGATTTGTATTACTTTTAAGAATTTAGGTTAGAATTTAGATTGTAATAAAACGATATGTATTAAAAGCATAGCCTTATACTTGATCATATTCATTATATTTTTTTGAGCTACCTTTCACTTTTTCAACTGGATATCGTTGTTCATTGATTTCCATTTTACGTTTGGTCATTTCCATAAGATCGATATTAAGCTGGTCCGACATTCTCAATAAAAATATAAATATGTCTGCCATCTCAAAGGCAACAGCCACATGTCTCTGAGGGGTAAGTTCCGTGCTCTGCTCTTCTGTCATCCATTGAAAGTGCTCTAACAGTTCAGATGCTTCAACAGACAACGCCATGGATAAATTTTTTGGGCTATGAAATTGCTCCCAATCTCGCACTTGGGCAAACTCTCTTAATTTTAGTTTAAGTTCTTCAACTGCTGGCTCACTCATACCTGTAATCTCTTATATCTTTTATTATATTTTATTTAATTGGCCTAACCACTTAATCTGTCAGCTTACCATTATCAAGATCAAGCTCATTTACAACATCCTTAACCGTTTTAGATCCTAATACTTTCTCTAAACTGTTATCAACATTCATTAATACTGTGTTTACTGCATCAAATCCTGTATTCAGTGAGCTTTTAATATGACTACTTGGCCCAGGTTCACGCACGCTGTCAATCACTGACTTTAATGATAATTTTTCAAGTGGCCTTGCAGGTGTATACGTTAACTCATCTTGGTCTATATTTACCAATAAGCCATGCTCTACTAAAAGGCTTAGCTGCTGCTGTATAGATTGTTGAGGCAAATGCAGCGAGCTAACTAAATCTGTAATCGATACAGGTGCGGTATTAGCGTAGAAACGCTGACCAATTATGGCCATTATTTGTATTGATAGTTCTTCTTTTTGTCTATTCGTTAGCGCCAGGTCGTGCGCGTTAATATGCAGATATTCCGGATGTTGTTTGTAAAATGCAACGCTCGAACCCACCAACAATATCAACCAACTCCACCAGAGCCAAATCATAAATACAAATAAAAATGCAAAACTTGAATAGATCGCAGTGTAACTGGTGGAAATAGAAGCAGACATTACCGTAGCAAACACCCAACCCACGGTCTGCCACAAAACACCCGCTGCAACACCACCTAATAACGCTGGTAGAAGTCTAACCTTAGTGTTAGGCATGAATAAATAGGTGAAAGTAAATGCTGCAATAATTAATAGATATGGCACCAGCTTAGTAGCTAAGCTCAACAAGGTACCAAACGGCTCAACCGCGATGATAGCTTGTGCAATTGAAGTGTTTAATGCAGTACCTGTTACCCCCATGGCTACAAACACTAATACCGGACCTACCATAATTACACTTAAATAATTACTAAACCTTCTGGCTAATGATCCTGACTGTTGCACTCTCCATGTATAATTAAATGCACTTTCAATCTTGTTAATCAATCTAACGATAATGCCAAATAATAAAGCCAAGCCTACACCGCTTAATAAACCAACTTTAGTATTATCTACAAAGCCCATAATCTGTTGAGCAATCTCTTTACCTTGTCCTCCAAGTGGTGCTAAGTATTGCAGCAATAGTGGCTCCATTTGATTATGGACACCAAAGGCTTTCATTACTGAAAAGCTTACTGCAATGAGAGGCACTATAGATAACATAGTCGTAAAGACTAAGCTCATCGCACGTAAATTAAGTTGACCATCTAAAAAGTCATCCAACATGATATGCGTAAAGCGAATCATGCTTAGCAACCCTGCTTGCCACCATGACAAGGTAGAGATATCTACATCCCATATTTTATGAGTGATTTTTTCTTTTATGGACTGCATGCTTAATAGAGAGTGTCACGAATTGATTCATCGCGATTGTAGCAGAAACAACGTAATGACCCAGATACAGCTAATCTAGCAATAGCCTTGCATCTATCCGTTAAATCTTAAATTGATAGGGCATCTGGATAGAAAAGAGCACATATCTAGTGTCTCTTTCATCCAAACGGGGAATAACATCAAGCCTCTGAGTTAGTAGCGAACATATTATATTTAAAGCTTAAATATGACTTATTTCTGCACCCATTCTGCCTCAGCATTCTGATACCAGGTGCCTGCTGCCACTTCTTCTACCCATACACGAGCAAAGGTAGAACGAATATCATCTTCCCATTCAGGATGATCATTGGCACGTGCAATTTCAGAATACAAGGCACTACGTTCTTTATTTTCATCTGCAACCAGTTTTTTAACTTGATTACGTTCCTTAAGAGAAATTAAAGATTGATCACGAATTTGAACACTTGCATTTGAGGTTAAACCAATCGCTCCACTTGAATAGTATTTCTTTAAGGTGGCGGCACGCGCTTTTAAATTTTTTCGTAATGCGCTAATCGCTGGTGTATTAATATTTATATCAGCCTCAGCATGAGCAGGAGCTATAAAAATATTTAGAATACTCATCGTTACATTTCTTGTTAGATCAGTGGCAAAATTATTAGCCAAGACATATGTGTTGTTAGCAGACATCGTGGCATTACTTTGTTCGTTTTTGGTTTGATTTTCTTTAATAACCTCAACCTGCTCCTCACTCAACACATCACGCACAATAACGCGGGCCGCATCTTCAGCTGCTGCAGCAGGAAAATAAATATTAATGGTTACACATGCGGTAAGTACAAATCCGAATACAAACCCGCTTAAGATCGATTTATGCTTCATTTTTTCACCTTATTTTATATGTAAACATTTTAATGAAATAACTTCTTCATAATTAGGACTCTGCTTATTAGTATTTAGTTCAGTATAATTAAGCTTCATACCCATACCATCACCAATACCTTCTTAAGAATAATACATATTTTGCACTAGTTCACAATAACATCTTTTGTACTCACCACTCTTTTCAATCTAGCAATCAGAACTGGCCAAGACACTTGATTAGTATAACCAACGATATCTATGCGCGGCACACCTCTGCCTTTAACGATATAAAAACTTCTTGAAGGATTTTGTCTAGGCGTATCCACGCCACGCATTTCACATATGTTGTTCTTCAAGGTACATCCCAAACCAATCTTATCGTAACCAAAACTATCAAAGAATTTAAGAAAACTTTTTGACAAAATATTAGCGCCACCATTGCCCACTTGAGTTAAGTTATCAACAGCAGTCTGACTTATTCTATGTCTGGACTTATCATTGGCAGGTGTTCCAAACCATGCATCAAACTGCACCGGTGACCAACTTACAAGCTGCAAATTACTTATAGAACCTTCTAAACCACCCGTTATTTCCCCAAAGGAGAAGGTTTCAGTTAATGTTCTTAAATTCAAATTATTTAACTGAAGATCAGCCGATAGCTTTGGAGCAATACTAAACAAATCTTCAGCGCTTAAATTAGTAATCGTAGTAGTCCCTCCAAAACCACGAATTAAGAGTGCGCCCTGAATTTCAACATCGCCCTGTTTGTAACTGACATTTGGTGCATATCCCGCTAGATTGCCATTCATCTCAGGCCATCCAAAAACAGAGGATAACTTAGACATCGATACCGGCGTTAAGCTGATATCCATTGATATGGATTGTTCCTTATTTCCCGGTTTATCAACCATGAAACTTTCAATATTCACAGCGCCATCCAATATTGGAACACTTAC
>CAZVPJ010000073.1:0-8838 GCA_964629035.1 uncultured Thiotrichales bacterium
GCAGGTAGTTTAAGTTTGTCATTTTTTGCTTATTTCTTGGTAAATATCGGTATGGTGAGTGGCATGCTTCCTGTTGTTGGAGTGCCATTGCCTCTCATTAGCTATGGTGGTACTTCTGCCGTTACAATACTCGCTGCTTTTGGTATCTTAATGTCTATTCATTCTCATCGTAAATTTTTATCTCACTAATTCAATCTGACAATTCAATTCTATGTATAAGTATTTAATATTTTTTGCTGTTCTATGTTGTATTTCATCTAACCTAGTCCTTGCTAATAATGATTATTTAGAAAGATCAGAAGTCAAAGATTTCATTAATGATTTTTCAGAAAAAAATAATTATCCCAAAGATACATTAACGAATTTAATTAAAAATATAACCACACAGACATCTGTTTTAGAGGCTATTGCACGACCGGCAGAAAAGAAAAAGAATTGGCAAGAATACCGCAAGATTTTTATTACGGATAAGCGTATCAAGGAAGGACTTGCATTTTGGAGTGAGAATGCACCGATTCTTGCAGCAGCGGAGCGAGAATATGGAGTGCCGCCGGAAATTGTGGTGGCTATAATCGGCGTTGAGACATTTTATGGTCGTTATAAAGGCAAATATCCAGTGCTTGATTCATTGGTTACGTTGGGTTTTGATTATCCTCCCAGGCAGAAATTTTTCCGGAGTGAATTAGAGCATTTTCTTTTGCTGGCACAAGAAGAGAATTTGGATCCTTTAGAAATTAAAGGTTCATATGCGGGCGCAATGGGTAAAAGTCAATTTATCTCGAGTAGTTATCGACACTATGCAGTTGATTTTGATGGTAACGGTACGCGAGATTTATGGTCAAGTAATGAGGATGCAATAGGCAGCGTCGCTAACTACTTTAAAATGCATGGATGGAAGCAAGGCGAAATTATCACTGTGCCTGCAAAAGTGAAGGGTGAGCGTTTCAAGGCGCTCTTAGAAAAAGGTTTAAAACCAGTTGCATCCGTTTCTGAGTTACCCCAATATGATGTGACGGCAGAGCATAATGCCGATGCACAGCAAGCCGTTGCATTACTTGAGTTTAAAAAAAATAACTCTGATGAGTATTGGCTCGGCTTTGATAATTTTTACGTAATCACTCGTTATAATCACAGTCATATGTATGCTATGGCGGTTTATCAGTTAAGTCAGAAAATTAAACAAGAAATTAAAGACTACGTTGTTCAAAATTAATTCTATAAAGAAAAGTCATTATTTAGTTTTATGCATTTTGGGTTTTTCAGCCCTCAGTGCATGTACTGCTATGCGACCCTCTTCTCAAGATGGGCCGCCATCAGTGGTGGCAGATGATCCTGTAAAGCAGGCCCCAATAAACCAAATTCCAAAGGTTGAACCATTAGCAAAATATGGTAACCCCAAGTCTTACGAAGTTTTTGGAAAGACTTACTATACTTTGCCAACCAGTAAAGGGTTTGTGGAGCGAGGTATCGCTTCTTGGTATGGAAAGAAGTTCCATGGCAGGCTTACTTCAAGTCGAGAGCCCTATGATATGTATGCGATGACAGCGGCTCATACACAGCTTCCTTTACCAACCTATGTTCAAGTCACAAATTTAAAAAATGGTAAGCAAGTTGTGCTGCGGGTAAATGATCGTGGACCATTCCACGGTAATAGAGTGATTGACCTCTCTTATGCTGCAGCAAAAAAGTTAGAAATTATTCAACAAGGTACCGGGTTGGTAGAAGTTCGTGCGCTGGATCCACGTGATTACCAACAAGCGTCCACCCAAACGCATAGAGCCCTGACGCATGAAACTCAGACTAATGAATCCAGGGTGCATAAAGAGACTGACCAAGAGGCTGTCAGTAATGGTAACGGTTCTACTAAGGACGTTAATCTCGCAGTAGCTTCTAAAGAGGTTGCCCAGAAACAAACGACTTATGCAGACGATGCTGCCATTATGGTATCTGCGGATGGGCCAAAAGTGTATGTGCAAGTGGGTGCTTTTGGTGAGCGAGAGAATGCAGATCAACTAAAGAACCAGTTAAGTGCGTTGAACTTAGGTAATGTTTCAATTTCTTCTGTTATTCAAAATTCAAAACAATTACATCGGGTTCGCATTGGACCACTTTCTACAGTTGAGTCTGCTGATAATACGGTTTCAGAATTAAACGCAATGGGAATGAATAATCATCGCATGGTGATTGAATAAAATATTATGGAGCGTTTTTTGAATACAATAATGAAATATAGCATCAGTAATATAAGACTCATAATAGCCTTAATGTTGCTGTTACTTGCAAATTCTGTGATGGGCGCTGAGGCATTACCCGTACCTGCGCCACCCCAATTTAATGCAAGTAGTTATGTGTTGATGGATCATGGTAGTGGTGCGGTATTAGCCGAGCATAACGCTCGTGAGCGAGTGGACCCTGCCAGTATTACAAAGATAATGACGGCATATGTCGTGTATAAATCTCTTGCGGCAGGGGATATCAAATTAGATGACCAAGTTGAAATTAGCGAATACGCATGGCGTAGCATTGGCTCTAGAATGTTCGTCGAGGTAGGCGATAAAATTTTGTTAGACGATTTAATGCTTGGTCTAATTATTCAGTCTGGCAATGATGCGAGTATTGCTCTGGCCGAGCATGTTGCAGGAACTGAAAATGCATTTGCTGACGTGATGAATGCTCAAGCAGCTCGTATTGGTATGAAAGATTCCCATTTTGTTAATGCGACCGGCTTGCCAGATGTGGAGCATTATACTACGGCATATGATGTTGCATTGTTGTCACGCACGATGATTAAAGAATTTCCAGAGGAATATAAAAGGTATGCTCAAAAAGAATATACCTTTAATGGTATTAAACAGTTTAATCGTAACCGCTTGCTTTGGAGAGATAGTGCTGTAGACGGAATAAAGACTGGTCATACTGAAGCTGCTGGTTATTGTCTTGCAGCGTCAGCTATAAAAAATGATATGCGCTTAATTTCAGCAGTCATGGGAACCAGTAGCGACAAAGAACGCACTGTCAACAGTCAAGCGTTACTCAATTATGGATTTAGATATTACGAGTCTCATAAATTATATAAAGCGGGTGAAGTGTTGGCGCAACAACGGATGTGGAATGGAGAGTCAAAGTCTATTCAGTTAGGGTTAGCACAAGATTTATTTGTAACCATCCCTAGAGGGAGTTATGAAAGCTTGAAAGCCGATATGAGTATAGATACTGAAATTATCGCGCCCATTGATCAAGGTGATCAGGTAGGTGCTGTAAAAGTTACACTCAAAGGCGATGATTATTTAGAACAGCCTTTGGTAGCATTGCAGGCTAATCCCGAAGGTGGTTTGTGGCGGCGTTTTGTTGATTTTTTCGTAAAACTATTCTTCTAGGCCAAATACTCTGTGTCAGCTGTTCCTGCATTTTTAAATGGAGAATATCTAGCGTTAGAGGATTGCCAAATTTCTGTTTTAGATCGTGGGTTCTTGTTTGGCGATGGGGTATATGAGTTAATAACGGTATACCAGAATCAACCTTTTTATTTATCTCAACATCTAGCTCGTTTGCAGCGGAGTATGTTAGAGGTAAAAATTACAAATCCATACAGCGAAACTGATTGGAAAGACTTGATTTCGAACTTGGTAGAACAATCAGAGTATCAAGACTTAGCAATCTATATTCAGGTTACACGTGGAGTAGCACCACGTGATCATGTGTATTCTAAAAATATTCAACCTACAGTGTTTGCTATGGCTAATGTATTGCCGACTGTTCCTGCTGAGCATTTAGAGGCAGGTGTTGATTTGATAACCACAATCGATACACGCTGGCAACGTTGCAATATCAAGGCAATTAGTTTACTGGCAAATATTTTAGCAAAGCAAGAAGCAGTAGAGGCCGATGCTATTGAAGCGATCATGATACGCGATGACTATGCATTAGAAGGCTCTGCTAGTAATTTCTTTTTAGTGCGCGATGGGGTCGTTTATACGCCTCCTAAAGATAATTTAATTCTACCGGGTGTTACACGAGATTTTATTATTGAATTATTAGATGAGCTTGAGGTTGAATGTAAGCAACAGAAAATTCCCAAAGACTGGTTATATTCTTGTGATGAATTATGGATTACAAGTTCAACTAAAGAAGTGTTAGCCGTTACGAAAATAGACCAAAAAATAGTTGCTGATGGTAAGCCAGGTGAATTGTGGCGTAAAACATACGGTCTATACCAGCAACGTAAGATGTAATTTTTTTGCAACATAAATATATGCTTATGTCAGAAAATGAATCCACAGAAGAAACGCTATTGGTTTTTCCGTGTAAGTTTCCTATTAAAATTATGGGGAAAAATCAGTTTGGGTTTCATCAAGCGATAATCGAAATACTCAAACGACATCTAAGTGATTTTGACACTACAGAATTCAAAGAGGTGGAAAGTAAGGAAAAAAATTACTGTAGTGTAACGGTAATGGTAAATGCTACCAGTCAAGAGCATCTGGACGGTATTTACATAGATTTATCTGCGAGTGATTGGGTCATAATGGCGTTGTAGTGACTTGAGATGTATGAGTTACATGTTCGAAATCTGGGTCTGCAGGAATACAATACTGTATTCGAAAAAATGCGTGAATTTACTAGGCAAAGAACTTCAGTAACAACAGATGAGCTTTGGTGTGTGCAACATCCAGCTGTATTTACTTTAGGCGCGAATGCAGATACACAACACATTTTGAGTGAAACCGATATACCAATTACACAAACGGATCGTGGAGGACAGGTTACCTACCATGGTCCAGGACAAATAATTATTTATATGCTGATTGATTTAAAGAGAAAATCTATTGGCGTAAAAAAACTAGTTGAAAAGATTGAAAAGTCATTAGTCGCCTTGCTGGCAAGTTATAAAGTTGCTGCGCAAGCGAAGGTTGAAGCGCATGGGGTATACGTTGAGGATGCAAAAATTGCATCGCTCGGACTACGCGTGCATAGTGGTTGCAGTTATCATGGGCTGGCATTAAATGCAGATATGGATATATCGCCTTTTTTACTAATTAATCCCTGTGGATTTTCTGGATTAGAGGTTACTCAATTAAAAGATCATGGGGTTACGGAAAGCATACAAGTAGTTTCTGAAAAGTTAATACGTATGCTATGTGATCATCTGGACTATAAAAGCAGTAAAATATGTTTTCATGACTGATAAACCTCCAACAGTGACACAATCTAAATCCCACTTAGCAAAGCTTGGAGTGAAGCAAAGAGGGCATGAAAAGGTAACAAAAATTCCTATTTCGTTTAAGCCAATATCTGAAATTACTCAGCCACGCATCCAGAAACCTAAGTGGTTGCGTGTTAAAGCACCCACCTCATCTGAAGTTCGAAATTTAAAGAAAATTTTACGTGAGCAAAAACTACATACAGTTTGTGAAGAGGCTTCTTGTCCTAACTTAAGCGAATGTTTTAGTGGTGGAACGGCAACGTTTATGATTATGGGTGATGTCTGTACCCGGCGTTGTTCATTTTGTGATGTGGCACATGGAAGACCGCTACCCTTGGATATAAATGAGCCGATAAATTTGGCAGAGACTGTATTTAAATTAAAACTCCGATATGTTGTAGTGACATCGGTTGATCGTGATGATCTTAAAGATGGCGGCGCAGGTCATTTTGTTGATTGCATCCAGGAAATACGTCAACAAAATAAGGAAGTTAAAATCGAAATTCTAGTGCCTGATTTTCGTGGCAGAGCGGATAAGGCTATTGATATACTGCATCGTGCGCCAGCTGATGTATTTAATCATAATTTAGAAACGGTGCCTCGGCTCTATCCAGCTGCACGACCAGGTGCAGATTATCAACATTCGCTACAATTACTAAAGAAGCACAAAGAGCTTATTAAAAGTGTTCCTACTAAATCTGGACTCATGTTGGGTCTGGGTGAAGAGATAAACGAAGTGATTGAGGTGATGAGAGATTTACGTGCTAACCATGTAGACATGCTCACATTAGGTCAATATCTTCAACCTAGTGCGCATCATCTACCTGTTCATCGGTATGTTGAACCTCAAGAGTTTGAGGTACTGAAAAATATAGGAGATGAGTTGGGTTTTGAGCATGTTGCTAGTGGTCCTTTAGTTCGATCTTCTTATCATGCTGATCTTCAAGCCGAGCATGCATTGAGTTATTCTTAGTTTATGAATACTGAAACTCTACGTACAATTTGCAGTGCGCTGCTACCACCTTCTGGATTTATTTTATTATTAGCAATTGGCTTATTTTTTTGGCTGATACGTCTACGAAAAACGGGTATTTTCAGTATTGTCCTCGCAACACTCCTACTATATTTTTCCAGCACACCGTTCCTTGCACATAAACTATTGGATCCATTGCAGTATCAATATGATGTTCTAAAGGAGGTTCCTGAAGACATACAAGCTATTGTAGTACTGTCCGGTGGGCGTATTCCCATTGCACGTGAATATGGAAATATTGATATTGTAAGTGCGCCTACACTTGAACGATTACGTTATACCTCACGACTTGCAAAGGTTCATCAGCTACCAATCATAGTTGTGGGAGGAAGTGTTAACGATGAAAGGCAGTCGGAAGCTGCTTTAATGAAAAAAGCACTTGAGACTGACTTTGGAGTCCAAACATTAGAGATAGAGGTAAAAAGTAAAACAACTTTTGAAAATGCTATGTTTGCGAAGAATGTGCTAAAAGATCAATCAATAGATAAATTTTTATTAGTCACGCACGCCTATCATATGTCAAGGGCGATGTGGTGTTTTGAAGAAGTTGGTTTAAAGCCAGTACCAGCACCTACTGTTTTCTATAAACGTAATGCTTCCGTGTCAGAAATCTATGAATATATTCCTAATGCCGGTGCACTCAAACAATCACGTAATGCGCTGCATGAATACATAGGAAAGTTTTGGTACAAATATATAGGCTACTAAACCCACAGTAAATTCATTGTTTGGTTAACTTGTACCTTTAGCTATAAATGCATTCGCTTGCGATAGTCTTTCTTGAGTTCCAATATCAAACCATTTGTCAGTATAATATTCGGCACTCACAAGTTGTTGGTCGATAGATTCACGTAAAATGGGGGCTAACGCTCGCTTTTCAGTATTAAATTTTTTAAATAATTCAGGGTGGTATACGCCTATGCCACTAAAGGTTAGAAAATTTTTACCTGAGTTGTAAATTTTCCCAAATTCATAAGCAAAGTCACCTTTAGGGTGATGTAAAGGGTTATTGACCAATACTAAGTGCGCTAGTTTATCGTTGGATAAACTAGCGAAAGATAGTGAATGGTTGCACCAAATATCTGCATTGATAACTAAAAATGGTTTGTCTCCTAAGAGTGGTAAAGCTTTAATGATTCCACCAGCAGTCTCTAAGGGTTTTTCTCCTTCTCTTGAATACTCAATGCTTAGTCCGTAGGCTGATCCATCACCGAGATGCTGTTCTATTAAATGTCCCAGGTAAGAGAGGTTGATAACAACTTCTTTGTAACCAGCATTGGCTAAATTTTCCAGATGATATTCAATGATAGGTTTGTTGGCGACTTTAACAAGTGCTTTGGGCGTGGTGTCAGTAATAGGCCGTAAACGTTCGCCTAGACCTGCTGCGAGTAACATGCATTTCATGATGGTTTTAAATATTCACATTATGATCAATAAATTCAGCGAGTTTTAGTGTTTCAGGATGACGCCTTGCAACTGATGTAATGTAATGTAATGTTCTGGGAACTGATTCTATATAGTTAGGTTTGTTATCTCGAATATTGAGGCGAGAAAATATACCAATAGCCTTAAGGTGTCGTTGTATTCCCATTAGGTCAAACCATTTCAAGAATGTTGTTTCATTTTCTTCGGTAATAATTTTGCATTCTAGAAGTGTGTGATGAAATGATAATGCTAATTCAGTTACTTGGCTTTCGGGCCAACTAATATAACAATCACGTAATAATGAAACGAGATCGTATGTGACTGGACCACAAACAGCATCTTGATAATCAATAATACCTGGCTGCTCGCCATCAATATCCATTAAGTTGCGCGAATGATAATCTCGATGCACAAATACCTGGGGTTGATCAATAGCGCTCTTCACTAAATTATCAAAAAGATGGTCAAGCATTTTTGTATCATTTTCGTTAACTGTGAGGTTTAAATGTTTGTTAAGAAACCATGTTCTAAACAGTTCCATCTCTTCCATTAATAATCTTTTATTATAAATAGGTAAGCTAGTGGCTTCAGTTTTCTGAATGATGATTAACGCATTAAGTGCTTTTTGATAAAGGTTAGATGCATTTTCCTTGTTTAATGAATCAAGAAACAGCCTGTCACCTAAATCACTTAATAGAAAAAATCCGAAATCTAAAGAACTATAGAAAATATGTGGGACAGATAGGCCTTCAGCACCTAATAAATGAGTGACATTGACGAATGCATCATTACTCTCTTTGTCGGGAGGTGAGTCAACAGCAATATATTGCGCTTGTGGAGTAACGAGACGAAAATAGCGTCTAAAACTCGCATCTCCCGATACAGGAGTGAGTGTGTATTCAACATTACCAAGATTTTCTACTATCCATTCATTTAAGTGGATAATGCGTTCATCAGATTTCATATTTTTATTTGTTGAATTACCAGCCACCGCCACCACCGCCACCGCCACCTCCACCAGAGGATCCACCCCCACCGCCAAAGCTACTGCTGCCAGAAGATGATCCTGGTGCAGTGGATGAAGATGATATTGCGGAGTTTAGTGTGCTGCTGACAGTATTAGTAAATGAGCCTAAATTATTCTTATTCCAATTACTGCCACTATACCATGATGGTT